>JALVCM010000489.1 GCA_027010005.1 Thiohalobacter sp. | reverse complement strand
CGCATCATTCTCCCTTCCATATCCAACCGGTTGGCGTATTATCGCAAAAATTGGGAATTAATCAGAGGTTCCTTAGAGATTGCCGCGTCACTTCGCTCCTCGCAATGACGTGAATTCTGAATTAATCCGAGGTTCCCGGGTCCTCAAGCGGTTTGCCGGTCTCCGGATCGTAGATCACTACAGCAACGTTCTGCCGGTTGTGCCTGGCTTCGATCCGTAGCGTCATACCGGGTTCAGCCTGAACGGGTGGCACCAGCAGTTTTACCGCCTGATACCAGTGGTTACAGTACGTACTGGCCTCAGTTGTATCATCGAATGCAGGTCGATTATCGATTGAGGCCTTATCGTCGAGTTGCAACTGTATCCAGAAAACCAGGGCATGACAGATACCCTTTTCCGTGATCGGGATTTCAAGCTGTGAGGTTGCGGGTGTCTGCCGGTCACCAGCCAGGTCAAATGTGAATACAGGAAATTCTTCTGCGAGTAATCGGCCACTGAAGCTTTCCGCCTCAAGCGCAAGGGTGTCGGGACGGAAATCATTGAGCCGGTTCAGGTCGAAGCCGTTCGCCCGGTCTGCAGCGCCTTCGCGCCACAAACGCTCCGACTCGACGAGACCACCGAAAAGGACAGCTTCCCGGGGAATCAATACAGCCTCCGTGGACAGCAAGTATCTACGGGCATGGGCAAATGTATTTAATGCGCCTTCACCGATAACCATCGTGTCAAACACTTCTGCAACCAGAACATTCGGGCGTACGTGTTTAGGGAAATCAATGTCCGGATCAAGCTGCAGGGAAGGTTTGTTAATCACCTGGATACGGTCCGAGTAACCGTTATCCCTGATGACATCCCTGGCCAATGCGGCCAGTGCGGGGTTCGCTTCGCAGGCAATAACCTGTTTCGCGCCGGCACGGGCAGCCATCATTGACAGCAGCCCCGTTCCTGCACCAATGTCCAGTACAACCGAGTCGGGATGAATTGCCCGCTTGAGCGCACCCTCAAACTGCTGATTGCGCACAGCGTCATTCACCATGGCATAGTGCCACCGGTCCACCAGGCGACTGTTAAGCAGCTGAAAGTTTCGCCTTGTGAAGGGATTATCCGGCTCTTTGTCAACAGCACGCCGGAACAGTGCGCGTGCTTCGTCAATCTTCCCCATATTCCACAGGACAACAGCGAAACTGTTCAGGATATTGACGTCATCAGGTTGACGTTGAATAGCATGCTGGTAGCAGCGTAATGCTTCCCGGGTGCGGCCGATCTGCAGGTTGACTTCACCCAGGTGAACATAAGGCATTGCCTGTGCAGGATCTGTTTCAATCGCACGGTTAAGGTTGTGCCCCGCTCCTGCCAGATCGCCCATGGCAGCCAGACTCTGACCAAGCAAGGCAAGTGCTTCGGCATGGTTCTCGTCCCGGGACAAAACCGCCCTGCAATGTTCGCTTGCCTGCCAGGGATCACCCTGTTCCTGACACTGCCGGGCCTGCTCCAGCTGCTCATCAAACGGCAACCCGCCACATGATGCATTCATAGACTGTTTTTCCTTATTTCAGAGCCTGAATGCATACACTACCGGACTTCACTGGCCAACGCTAACCATCTGAAAGCATCTGACACAGCTTGTGGTGCCCTGGACATAAAAAAGGGGGCAACGTTACGTGCCCCCTCGCATTCAGAGATAACGCCGAATTACATGCCGGCTCAATCCTCCGCCTCAGGCAATGGCGGAAAGATCTGGCCACGCAGAATACTCACCCCACCGGTACTGTGTATATTGGCATAGATCCTGCCCTGCAACATGGCATTCAGCAGTGAAGCCACATTGTTGATGGTAACACCACAACGCGGATCATCGATGCTCGGAATGATGTCCGTGTTGGTCAAGGCAGACTTGCCGATCTGTAGTACCGCAACCGGAGGCGCATTAACCCCTGCCGGTGCACAGTGGAAGTGCGCGGCAGTTACGGGGTCGTTGCTGGTAACATTCAGCGTGTAATCCACACTGGAAAGATCGTTTGCAAAGGTAACGCTGACATCACCTGTCGCGTCCGATGTTGAAATCGCCCCTGGCACCTGGTCCAGGCTCAGATCGGCATCAAATGCAAAGCGCGCATTTTCGTCAGCATTACCACCTCTCACACCACCCATACCACCTGCTGTTGCAGTACCAAGACCTGCAGCCAGCAGGACTGCCATGGCTGTTGTTAAAGATTTATTCATGTGTCTATCTCCTTATTCCGTCATTATCTGGGACTCGTTATAAAAACTGGTGGCACAGAAACATGTTGGCGCCACCAGGTAAAATGGACCCGGTTGCCACGCGATTCAGCATTGTTGCGTAGCAACCCGGTCCAATTCTGCTAGCGGCGTATCATGCCGCCCCCCCGCCTGCGAACGACACTGATAGTGCCGGACTCACCAACATGACCATCTGCATCGGTGGCCAGCACCGTGGTTGTTGCCGGTTCATCACCCGCGGTAAACAAGCCGGTAACCGGGTCGATACGGCCCGCGTCCGGATTGCTCAGCGCCCAGGTATAGGGCTCAAGACCACCGGCCGCGGTAAACAACTGGCTGTCGCCTACCGTAAGCGTGGCAGTATTCGGCGTAACGGTGACCACGGGCACAGCGTCATTGACCGTTACCGAGGCAGTACCGGATGAACCGTTGCTGTCTGTCGCGGTAATGATGGCAGGGCCGGCAGCCAGGGCTGTCACCAGCCCGGTCGTGCTGACGGAGGCAACCGCCGTATCACTGCTCGACCAGCTGTAGGGCGCTGCCCCCCCGGTTGCGGTGAGTTGTACCGTATCACCCACGGTCAGGGTGGATGTGGCCGGGTTGACGGCAACGGCTATCACCGTAATGGCACCGGATGTCCCGACATCACCATTGGCATCCATGGCGCTGACCGTGGTCGTACCCGCCGCCAGGCCGGTAAACAAACCGGTTGCCGCATCGATCGAACCAACCGTGGCATCGGCGACCGACCAGCTATAGGGCGCCGTTCCGCCCGCCGCCGTAAACTGCTGGCTTGCGCCGATACTGACCTGCGCCGTATTCGGCGTAATGGCAATACCCTGCCCGGCAACAGCATTGTAGGCATTCAGCCGGCCACCTGACACGGTAATGCCGGCCAGCGATGCCAGCGGATCCACACTGGCCAGTATCGCGGCCTTGAGCGCAGCCACGTCAAGACTGCCATTGCTTGCCAGCAGCAGTGCCGCGACACCCGACACATGCGGTGTTGCCATGGAGGTACCACTCAGCGTGTCATAACTGACAGTCGTGCCACCGCCACCACCGGGAAAACGGGGGCCACCGGTGGCAGTTGGCGGTACGGTACTGAGAATATCGACGCCGGGTGCGCCAAGGTCGACCGTGACAGCACCAAAGTTCGAGAAGGTCGCCAACAGGTCATCGGCATCCGTCGCGGCGACCGAAATGATATTGTCCAGGTCGTAGCTGGCCGGGTAGCTGGGTGTCACATCGGTATTGACACCATCGTTACCGGCTGCCGCCACAAACAGCTGGCCCGCTGCCCCGGCGGCCTGTATCGCATCGTACAAGGCCTGGCTGAAAGCGCCACCGCCCCAGCTGTTACTGGAGATCGGCGCGCCCATCATAGTGGCATACTGGATAGCGCTGATAGCATCGGCCGTGGTGCCGGCACCGGTGGCATCGAGAAACTTGAGCGGCATGATCCGTGCTGACCAGTTCACGCCACTCACACCAATCGCATTATTGCCGACAGCGGCTATGCTGCCCGAGACGTGGGTGCCGTGACGGTTGTCATCGAAAGGATCGTTGTCGTTATTGGCAAAGTCCCAGCCCTTGTCGTCATCGATAAAACCATTGTTGTCATCATCGATTCCGTTGTCGGGAATCTCGCCCGGGTTGCTCCAGACGTTGCCGACTATGTCTTCGTGGTTGTAATCCAGGCCGGTATCGATAACCGCCACCACGATATCAGTGCCCGTCTGCAGGTCCCAGGCTTCAGGCGCATCAATATCAGCGTCTACGGTACCGCCGGTCTGGCCGGTGTTATCCAGCGCCCATTGCTCCGGGAAGCGGGGATCATCCGGTACTGTTGCCATTGTGGTGACCACAAAGTTTGGCTCCGCGTAGGCGACCGAAGGGTTGCTGTTGAGAGACGCCAGTACCCGGGACAGGTCACCTCCGCTGCTGACCTGTGCGCGGGCCAGGCCGGGCACAAGGGAAAATGCTCCCGTTTCCCGGCAACCTGCAGATGACAGTATGCTGTTGCGCGCGGCCTGGCTGACGCCACTGTTGAATTTTACCAGCAGTTCTCCCGCGGCCATACTGGATGACGGCGCCGTTTGCCCGACAGTAGCGTGCGCGCGCATCGGCATTGCCGTTGATAACAACGACAGTACGAACAGTGCCAGTGTCAGCAACGCTACACCACCGAACAAGCCTGTTGCCCGACAGGCATTACCGTGTTGATTTCTGTGACAGAATAAAGACATGAAACCCGACCTCCCTGTAATGTTTATTGCCGGACGGTACATTAAGCCCTTGCGGTTCACCGAGTCAGTAGCCAAGCGTACAAACCAAAGAATATATCTGCCGGATGTACCTAAGGTTACAGTTTCTAGCTGCTATAGACGTGTAAAATACGTGTCACCAGGTAGAGTTTTACCTGCAGGGGGGTGTACAACATGCACAATACTGTCCATGAATCTCACAACACAGGCCATGCGGCTGTTTCAGGCAACCAGTCGCTGCAGCAAACCAGGCAACACCGGGAAATACTGGACGGCCTGTACCGGGTGATACAGTCTCCCGCGGTTTTAAGTGTATTGAGTGGCGCGCCTGCAGCCGGTAAAACCGCCCTGGTCAGTGCACTGCAAATACGCCTCGACCCGACTGTTCGGGTACTCAGGCTCTCTGGCGACATCAACAGCCTCACTGAACTGCTTGCCCATATCATGACAGCCCTTAAACTGGATTGTCCGGGGACGGGTAATGCGATTCGCTACCAACAGTTCCTCAGCTTCCTGGAACGGCACTACGCAGCAGGCAGAAGGTTGCTGCTGGTTGTTGAAGATGCGCACCGGCTTTCGCTGGACATACTGGATCACCTGCGCACACTTGCCGATATCAATCATTCTGGTCAGGTTATGGTCCAGGTAATGCTGGTGGGGCAGGAAGGTCTTGAAGCTATGCTGCGCTTACCCTGCCTGCTGCCGTTATCCCAGCGTATTGAGACACACTTCAGGCTTTCGCCCTGCCGGGGCAGTGAGGCTGGCTGTTTTGAACAGCTCAGGATCGACTTCCCGTTGGCGGCCACGGATAGGGCGGATAGTGGTCACACACCGGCAAAAACCCTGTACCCGGCAATCAAACCCGATGAACTGGACCTGGTCAGGCAACTTGCTGCCCGTGCACGCGCACGCAGGCAACGCAGAATGCGCATAACAAAGCTTGTAACCGCAGCGGCAGGTCTTGCCGTATCCGGTGGTGTCATTCTGGGCTTCTGGTACTGGTAACCGACACCATCCGCTTTGGCGGGTATAAAAAACCTGACCGGGAGAACCCCGGCCAGGAATGGGTCTTAAAGGGTCATTTTTTATTCCACGACCATCCAGTTGACCATCATGGCGTGATCTTCGTGCTCCAGGATATGACAGTGCATCATGTACGACGTAGTAACATCATTGGGATCACTGACATAATCATTGTAACGGCCGATAACACGGAGCATACCGCCGGGCGGTAACTGGAAGGTATCCTTCCAGCCCCTGAGTTCCGGTGGTGGCGTCTGACCATTGATATCCAGGATCTGGAACTGCAGATCATGAATATGGATGGGATGGAACATACCGGTATTGTTCACCAACTCCCAGATTTCCGTGGTGCCGAGTTTCACCATGGCCCCGACAAACTCCGGGTCGTACGGGCGGCCATTGATGGTCCATGGTGTATTGCCCCGACCACGACGGTCGAAGGTCCAGCGGCGCGTCATGACCGACTCTGCAGGATTGATGCGCTCGATGGGACGCAGGGCCTGAGGCACGATACTGCCATCGATTTCCTCGCGCGCCACATCGAAGCGGATGATATCGAAGGTATTGCCGCCGCCCATGCCACCGCCACCGGTATTGTTCATGGTGACAGACTGCCCGACAGGCACGTTGGAAAAGTCGATAATGACATCGTAACGTTCAGCCGGCGCCATGTTCAGCGAGTTGAGCGATACCGGCGCATCGAGCAATCCGCCATCGGTACCGATAACAATAAAGCTTGCACCGTTACTCAGCGTGAAGTTATAGAAGCGCGCATTGGAGCCATTCAGGATCCGGAAGCGGTACTTGCGGTTGGCGACTTCAAAACGCGGATATGGTGTGCCGTTCACCAGGATGGTATCACCGAATTCACCCATGCCCTGGAAGTTGTCGTTATAGACCAGCGATCCGTCAGCGGCAAACGTACGGTCCTGAACCACCAGCGGAACTTCATAGTCACCGGCGGGCAGACCCAGGGAGCGTTCGAAGTCATCCTCGACCAGGTAGAAACCGGCCAGGCCGGCATAGACCTGGTCACCGGTCAGGTCCATGGTGTGATCATGGTACCAGAGCGTGGCCGGGAGTTGCTTGTTACTATAATCGTAATCCTTTGACTCGCCGGGACCAATCAGGTCAATGGGATGACCATCATAACGCGGGTCCATGTGTCCACCGTGCAGGTGCGTGGTGGTCTGCGTGGCAAGCGTATTGTTGATCTGGCGGACAATGGTACGGCGATTGGCATCGACACGGATCGTTGGTCCGGGTGTCATGCCCTGGTAGCCGAGGATATCGGTGGTCGTGCCGGGGATGAT
>JALVCM010000488.1 GCA_027010005.1 Thiohalobacter sp. | reverse complement strand
ACCCAGCGTCTGCGTGACACGATTCGACCTGAAGTCCAGCATTACGTGCAACCGGGTTCTCTCTACCAATGGGCACGCCGCAAGGAAATCGCCTGGGAGTCCGTGCCGATCCTCAGCCTGCTGGCACGTATGCTTCGGACACGCGCCTGGTGGAACCCGTTGGCGCCATTACCTGCCGTCGGTGGCAAGCCAGCACTGCACGCGGTCGAACCGGAAGAACAGGCAGTCTGGATGGACATCGGCGAGCGGGTGGGACACACGCTGGTGCTGGGCACCACCCGGGTCGGTAAGACGCGGCTGGCCGAGATCCTTATCACTCAGGACATCCGGCGAGGGGATGTGGTGATTGTCTTCGACCCCAAAGGGGATGCCGGTCTGTTGCGGCGCGTGTACACCGAGGCCAAGCGGGTCGGGCGGGCCAAAGACTTCTACATGTTCCATCTTGGGTTTCCGCAGGTATCGGCCCGCTATAACGCCATCGGTAACTTCTCTCGTATCACCGAGGTTGCCACCCGCATTGCCAACCAGCTCCCCAGCGAAGGTAACTCGGCAGCCTTCAAGGAATTCGCTTGGCGTTTTGTCAACATCATCGCAAGAGCGCTCGTGGCTCTGGGTCGCCGTCCGGACTATCAACAGGTCCGACGCTACATCAATGACATCGAGCCCTTGTTCATGGAATACACTCGCGCCCACCTGGATCAGCACGGTGCGGAGGACTGGAAGGCGCAGGTTGAAGAACTTGCAGGTGCAATCTCGGAGCGTAACCTACCAGCGGCACTGCGTGGTCGCAATCGAGAGGCCATCGCCCTGATGCGGCACCTGCAGGCGCAGGATCTCTATGATCCGGTCCTCGATGGGTTGGTGTCGGCCTTCAAGTACGACAAGACCTATTTCGACAAGATCGTCAGCTCCGTCGGCCCGCTGATGGAAAAACTCACCACCGGTAATATCGCCGAGCTGATTTCCCCCGACTATCTGGACGAGAACGATACCCGACCCATCTTCGAATGGATGGACGTGATCCGGCGCAAGGGTATTGTCTACGTGGGGCTGGACGCCCTGACCGACACCACGGTGGCCAGTGCAGTGGGTAACTCGATGTTCGCCGATCTGGTTTCGGTCGCCGGGCATATCTACAAGCACGGGGTACCAGGTACCACCCTGGATCAGCTGCCGGTGATCTCCATGCATGCCGATGAGTTTAACGAGTTGATTGGCGACGAGTTCGTTCCGCTACTCAACAAGGCGGGCGGTGCCGGTTTTCAGGTGACGGCCTATACCCAGACCTGGTCGGATGTAGAAGCCCGTATCGGCAACCGGGCCAAGGCCGGGCAGGTGGCCGGCAACTTCAATACCCTGATCATGCTCCGGGTCAAGGAACTGGCCACCGCCGAGATGCTCACAGAGCAGCTCCCGCGGGTCGAGGTCTTTACCCTGATGAGCGTTTCTGGCGTCGATGATTCCTCTGATCCCGGTTCAGGTGTCGACTTCAAGTCACGCAATGAGGACCGTATCAGCGTTTCGGAAGTGCCGATGCTGACCCCCGCGGAGCTGATCACTCTGCCCAAGGGTCAGGCCTTCGCGCTGCTGGAGGGTGGACAGCTGTGGAAGATCCGCATGCCCCTGCCGGCGCC
>JALVCM010000487.1 GCA_027010005.1 Thiohalobacter sp. | reverse complement strand
TACCACGACGGCAAGGTGCGGCGCATTTTTGGTAGCGGGACACCCGGCATGCTGGACGGTAACGAAACAGCCGCCATGTTCAATAACCCGCAGGGCATGACGCTGGTGGGCGATTTTCTGTATATCGCGGACACCGACAATCATGCCATCCGGCGGATTCACCTGAAATCCGGGGACGTAATGACCCTGGCCGGAGACGGGAAGCAGGGACGCTATGTCGCTGACAGCTTTCGCGAACCCCTGGATGCCCAGCTCAACTCGCCCTGGGACCTGACCTATTACGAGAGCACTCTGTATATCGCCATGGCCGGGCAACACCAGATCTGGCGCATGAACCTGAACCACCTGGCAATCGAACGGTTTGCCGGTTCCGGCCGTGAGGACATTGTCGATGGCCCCGTCGATTCAGCCTGCTTTGCCCAGCCTTCCGGTATTACCGCGCTGGGGGATACGCTCTATATTGCAGATTCCGAAACGTCTGCAATACGTGTACTGAACATCGGCCAGGGTACAGTCAGTACGCTGGTCGGCAAGGGGTTGTTTGATTTTGGTGACCGTGATGGCGTGGGCCGGGAAGCGCGCCTGCAGCACCCGGTCGGGATCACCGTGGATCCCGAGCGCAACGCCCTGTGGGTTGCCGACACCTTCAATTCAAAGATCAAGCGGATCGATCTGCAGACCAACCAGGTCAGCAAGTTCAAGTTCGGCGTTCAGCTGGATGAGCCCGGTGGCCTGAGCCTGTTCCGGGACAAGCTGTTTATCGCCAATACCAATGCCCACCAGATTGTCATGCTGGACCTGAGTTCACGTATGGTCGAGGTGGTGAATGTGCGTGAAAGTGACTGATACGGCATTTGATCCGGGTTGCCGGCGTTGTGAGCGACTGAGCCTTTTTCTGCAGGATGTCTCGGAACAATACCCGGACTATTTCGCGCGTCCGGTGCCGGCATTTGGTGACCCGGACGCACAATTGCTGATCGTCGGGCTGGCCCCCGGCATGCATGGCGCCAACCGGACCGGGCGCCCGTTTACCGGCGATCACGCCGGGATACTCCTGTACCGGACACTGTATGAATGCGGCTTCAGTAACCAGCCGGAATCGCTTTCTGCCGATGATGCCTTGCAGTTGAAGAACTGCCGCATCACCAATGCCGTGAAATGCCTGCCGCCGCAGAACAAACCCATGACACAGGAAATCAAGGCGTGCAATGATTTTCTTCACACAGAGCTGAGCGCCATGCCCTCCGGCAGTGTGGTGCTGGCACTGGGCAAAATTGCGCATGATGCCGTCGTGCGCAGTCTCGGACTGCCCTTGTCACGGCATCGTTTTGCCCATGCAGCCGAGCATACGCCGGGTCCCTTTGTGTTACTGGATTCATACCATTGCAGCCGTTACAACACCCAGACGCGGCGACTCACCGATGACATGTTCCGTGCAGTCTTCCAGCGGGCGCGGACATTACTGGGAAGCTGAGTTTTACGCCAGGGTATCGTCTGAATGGCTCACACGGAAGTTGATACACCTTTCGATGCAGGTGATTTTCTCAGGACACTGACGTCGCGTCCCGGCATCT
This sequence comes from Thiohalobacter sp., assembly GCA_027010005.1. Lineage (GTDB taxonomy): Bacteria > Pseudomonadota > Gammaproteobacteria > DSM-19610 > DSM-19610 > Thiogranum. The sequence continues at coordinate 68 of JALVCM010000487.1, read as the reverse complement.
ACCGCATGTTCGATGCGCAGGACCAGGTGCTGTACGTGGGCAAGGCGCATAACCTGAAGAAACGTGTC
>JALVCM010000486.1 GCA_027010005.1 Thiohalobacter sp. | reverse complement strand
ACACAGCGCTTCAAGTTCGTGAATACACAGGCCCTGGCCGTGGGCGGTACACGTATCCTGTTGCAGGAAGACAGCTAGAGAATTTCTGATCAATCCGTCACTTCGTTCCTCTTGATGAACTTACTCCGTCATTCCGGCGCAGGCCGGAATCCAGGTGGCTTAACCAGACCTTATGGATTCCGGCCTGCACCGGAATGACGGGTTGTTCTTCCCCGATTCGTTACCGCGCAGCGGGGCGAGGTGCTCGCAATGACGTGAATTCTGAATTATTCAGGCTTCGTCTGTGCCAGTTTTGCTACCAGTTCCGGCAGTGCAAGCTGGAGCTGGGTGCGTATGTCTTCACCAAGTTTTTCACCGCTCTGCTCGGTAGCACTGTGGATGAGTTTCGCGATTTCTTCCTTGAGTACTGCCTCGATTTTCCAGCTGACCAGTTTTTGCAGGTCCTCGGTCAGGTCGTTGACCAGTTCACGAATACCATCGGATTCCAGCAGTTGTTCGACCAGGTCATGGTTGGTCAGGTCCGGCCCGGCCGGGGTGGACGGGCTGGCAAGCTGTTGCGGATCGACAGGGTTGTCCAGTATCGGTATCCCTGCTTCGTCGAGTCTGGGGGGTTGTGTTTCCATCAGGATGTAATCTCGTGGGTGCGTAGCGGGTAACCACGTTCCTTGTAAAAACTGTAACGGCTGCGGCCTTGCTGGCGCACGGTGTTATCAGCGTTGACCAGTTCGGCGACACGTTCGAAGCGGCTGAAAAACAGCGGTACTTCGGCCGCAAGATTGATCATCACCTGGCTGGCGTCCGGTTCGGTATCGTGACTGAGCAGCACGGGTGGCTTGCTGTCACCGGCATCCTGTACGGTGCCGTGCGGGACGAAGCTGTTCTGTTGGAAGGTCCACAACAGGGTATCCAGTTCCTGTGTCTGTTCAGGGGATTCCGTGTGGATATACACCCGGTGCCCGAGCCGGTAGGCCTTGTCGGCCAGCCGGCAGGCAAACTGCAGGCGCGAACGCGCCGCGTCGTCCGCAAGTACGTAGAAATCAACCTGCGTCATGCAGCCGGTCCATCAGGTACTGGGTGAGCAGCGGAACCGGGCGTCCCGTTGCGCCCTTGTCCTTGCCGGATTTCCAGGCCACACCGGCGATATCCAGGTGCGCCCAGTGATAGTCCTTTGTGTAACGCGCCAGGAAGCAGGCAGCGGTGATGCTGCCTGCATCGCGACCACCAATGTTGGCCATGTCGGCAAAGTTGCTGGACAGTTGTTCGTCATACTCGTCCCACAGGGGCATTTGCCAGGCACGGTCACCCGTGACCTGGCCGGCGGAGAGCAGGTCGTCGGCCAGTGATTGATGGTTACTGAACAGCCCCGTCGCGTGCTTGCCCAGTGCAACGACACAGGCGCCGGTCAGGGTAGCGACGTCGATAACGACATCGGGATTGAACTTCTCGGCATAGGTGAGCGCGTCACAGAGGATCAGGCGGCCCTCGGCATCGGTGTTCAGTACCTCGATGGTCTGACCGCTCATGCTGGTCACAATATCACCGGGCTTGGTGGCCAGCCCGTCGGGCAGGTTTTCCGTGGACGGTACAATGCCGACAAGATTCACCGGCAGTTTCATTTCCGCCACGGCGGCCAGGGTGCCGAAT
>JALVCM010000485.1 GCA_027010005.1 Thiohalobacter sp. | reverse complement strand
CACTGCCGGCAACCTCTCTGAAAATGACCAGGCCTTTATCTTTTTCATGGACTACACGTTACCCCGCCGGATAAAACTCTGGGGTCGGGCTGAAATTGTTGAAGACGTCGACACACTGATACCGGATATACGCACCCGCCCCGGGTACGCAAAAGTCGAGCGCGCGATACGCTTCACGGTAGAGGCCTGGGATGAAAATTGCCGGCAGTATATCCCTGACCTTTCGAGGAAAATCGAGGATAACGGATAAATTGAAGGGCATGCCTGTTTCAGTAACAGATCTTGATCCACCAGAATGGCTACTCATCCCACGGCTGTTGCTCCCTGAACTTCTCCTTCAGGAAATCCACGAACACCCGCACCTTGAGGGGAAGGTAACGGCGTGAGGGATAGAGCAGCCAGGCAGCCGCATCAAAATCCGTGGCACTGACGTCATAGTCCGGCAGCACACTGCGCAAGCTGCCGTCCTGCAGCTCGCGCCAGACAATCCAGCGCGGCAGCAGCGTGAGCCCCATGCCGGCCAGGGCGCATTGTTTCAACGCCTGCGCATTGGAGATGGCACAACGCGCCTGCACTGCTACATCGGTAACGCGTCCCTGTGCGTCACGAAAACGCCAGCGTGAATCGAATCCGGACAGGGGAAATACCAGGCAATCGTGCCCGGCCATATCAGCCAGTGACTGTGGCGCACCCTGCCTGTCAAGATAAGCCGGGCTGGCACAAACCACGAAGCGCATGTCGCACAAACGGCTGGCGACAAACGCCGAATCCTGTAACGGCCCCAGTCGCAGTGCGATATCAAAATGCTCGGCCAGCAGGTCATCGATACTGTCCGACAGAATAAGCTCGAAAGACAGATCGGGGTATTGCGCTGCCAGTTCCGGCAGAAAAGGCACAATGGCCAATTGCCCGAAACTCACCGGTGCAGTAATACGCAACCGCCCGCGGGGCTGGTCGCTGATGTCGACCGCCATGGTGCGCGCGCGTTCCAGTTCGTCGACCACTGGCTCAATACGCGCAAAGTACAGCTGGCCGGCCTCGGTCGCCTCGATCCGGCGGGTGCTGCGCTGGAACAGTCGCGCACCCAGTTCAGCTTCCAGCGCGGCAATCGCGCGCGAGATCGACGACGGGCTCACACTCCGGTCACGCGCCACGGCGGCAAAGCTGCCACGGCGCATGACGTCGACAAAAATTTGCAGGTTGACCACGTCCATTCGTGCAGTATACGCAACAATCCATTCCACAACAGGGTATTTATGCGCACTCAGACAGCCTATAGGCTTGCCTCACGCTCATTAACGACGAGGACACATCATGGCAAGACTGCTGCGTATCGATGCGAGTGCCCGGCTGCACGGCTCCCACTCCCGGGAAATTGCTGACTATTTCCAGACCCGGTGGCTGCAACAACATCCCGACGACGAGGTGGTGGCCAGAAATCTCCTGCGCGATCCAGTGCCGCACATCGAAGATGCCACCATCAGCGGGTTTTACACCCCCGCGTCAGAACACGACGCCGGCCTGAAAACCGCCACGGCCCTGTCCGATCAACTGATCGAGGAGCTGATGTCGTCAGACCTCCTGCTGATCAGCACCCCCATGTACAACTTCTCGCTGCCTTCTGTGCTGAAGGCCTGGGTCGATCAGATTGTACGCATCGGTTATACATTTAACTTCGATCCTGACACAGGATTTACCGGCCTGGTGCAGGGTAAACGCGCTGTTGTCGTGACAGCCACCGGCGCGGTGTTTTCCAACCCGGCCATGTCGGCCTTCAATTACCTGGACCCTTACCTGCGCACCCTGCTGGGATTTCTTGGCATCACCGACAGCCATTTCGTTTCAATAGAAGGCACCACGACAGACGAGGCGGCGATGGAAAACAGCAAACGCGCTGCCCGTGAAGCGATCGATCACTATATTCTGAAAACGGCCTGAAACAGGCTGCGAGGAGATTCGAATAATGACTCGAATTGCCGTACTGGGCCTGGGCGCCATGGGCTCGCGGATCGCTGCAAGACTGCTCGACGCGGGACACAGCGTCACTGTTTTTAACCGCACAGCGGAACGTGCCCGGCCCCTGATCGAAAAAGGCGCCATTCAGGCGGACACGCCGCGGGAAGCCGCACGGGAAGCCGACCTTGTCATCGCCATGGTGACCGATGACGAAGCCTCGCGAGCCGTGTGGCTGGATGAGGCCACCGGTGCTTTGCAAAGCCTTTCCCCACAAACGGTCGCCATCGAATCCAGCACCCTGACACCGGCCTGGGTCCGCGAACTGAACGAACGGGTCAGTACCCGTGGTGCCGCCTTTCTGGATGCCCCTATAGCGGGATCCCGTCCACAGGCGGAAGCCGGGCAGCTCATCTATTTTGTCGGCGGCGATGCCGCTGTGCTGGAGCGGGTGAGTGAAACGTTGATGACACTAAGCTCGGCGATCCACCACATCGGCCCGGCAGGCTCGGGGGCGACCTTTAAGCTGGCGGTCAATGCACTGTTCGGTATTCAAACGGCAGCGCTGGGTGAAATCCTCGGTCTGCTCGAAAAGCAGGGCATGGAGATCACGCACTGTGTGGAGTGGCTCAACGCGCTCCCGACAACCAGCCCGGCGATGAAAGTTATGGGGCAACTCATGGCTTCGCACACGTTTGCCCCGCTGTTCCCCATTGACCTGGTGGAAAAAGACTTCGGTTACCTGACCTCACTCACAGAATCCGCCGCGACCCGTACGCCTTTGTCTGCGGCGGCCCAGGCCGTCTACCGCCAGGCGGTCGACCGATCACTGGGTAACGCCAACATCAGCCGTGTTGTTCAGCTATACACAACACAATAACCGTGCAATGCATTCACCCATCCCGAATACTTTCAGGAGAAAAGCCATGACACAAACCACTTTCATGCAACACCACCTGTTATCCGTCAGTCTCGCAACGGCCTTGTCCCTTGCGCCCCTACAGCTCAGCCATGCCGCAGACGGTGCAACGGCTATTCCGAACTATGCCGAACAGGTCCAGCAGCTGGAGAAAAAACTGTATACCGGTGAAAACGCCCTCAAGGTGGAAAAACCGGACCTCGATGTCATGAATCAGGCCGCCTCACAGCTTGCCGCCGACATGCCGCAGCCCGGACTCAAGGTCGGTGAAAAAGCGCCTGACTTCGCGTTGAAGGATCCCTACGGGAAAACCATTCGACTCAGCGATCAATTGAAAAAGGGACCGGTCGTACTGGTCTTTTACCGCGGCGCCTGGTGCCCCTATTGCAACCTTCAGCTGCATACACTGAAAGACACCTTGCCTGAAATGACGCAATACGGGGCAACCCTGATCGCAGTAACACCGCAAATGCCGGACAAATCGCTTGGCCAGATCGAGAAGGACGGTTTTCCTTTCGAGATTCTGAGTGACCTCGATGACCGGGTGGTGAAATCGTACCATCTGTACTGGGAAGTTTCAGACAAACTGGATAATGCCTATAAACACAGCTTCGGCCTGGATATCACCACATTCAACGGCCCGGGGCGACGCGGCCTGCCGGTACCGGGAACGTTCATCATCGACCGTGACGGCACCATACGCGCTGCGTATGCAGACACCGACTACAAAAAACGCATGGAACCGGCCGATATTCTCGCTGCTCTGAAACCGCTGGCAAAAAAGCACTAACCACACCATGACAATACAAAAGCAGGCCGATGCGTTATGGGATGCGCTGAAAAAAGAGTTACCGGACAAGCTGGTTGAGGATCTAGATGCCGGTCGGGATGAAATCATGGCTGCCGGTGTCGAACAACGCTGCCTGTCGGTCGGTGATAAAGCACCGGATTTTCGTTTGCCTTCGGCAACGGGCACTTCGGTAAGTCTGAGCCAGGTCCTTTCACAAGGACCCGTGGTGCTGGTATTTTACCGTGGTGACTGGTGTCCCTACTGTAATCTGGCACTGCGCGCCTACCAGAATTCACTTGCTGAATTTCAGGCGGCAGGAGCATCGCTGATCGCCATATCGCCACAAATGCCCGATCATGCATCGGCCACGCGTCACAAAAATGCACTGGCATTCGAGGTCCTGAGCGATGAAGGCTGCCAGGTTGCCGCACGATACGGCCTGGCATTCGACATGCCGGCAAAACATGTCGAGGTGCTTGCCAGTGTCGGCCTGCCGCAAGGAAATCGGGAAGGCGATACCGTCAACCGAATTCCGTTGCCGGCCACTTATGTGATAGACGGCTACGGTAAGATCACCTGGGCGCACATCGATCCCGACTACCGCGCTCGCGCCGAAACGGAGGATATCGTAATGGCATTGCGCGCTCTTCAGTATTTTCCTTCTGCGCATACCTGAGGCAGCACTTTTACCAGGGTCGACCATCCTTGTGTGTAAACTGCCATTGACCATTGGCTGATTGAACCGCTCTGAGATCGTCATCCGGGTATTCCACTTTGTCACCGATGCTGCGATCGCCAATTTCAATATATGTCACGAGCGCCGACGACCGATTGACAAGCTGGGAAGCGATGCCCATACCGGCCCTGAAGCCATAGCAATCACCGGGGCTAAGCACATACTCATCTTGCCCGAGTATCAGGGTAGGTGTCCCTTCCAGAATATAGACAAATTCATCCTGCCTCGAGTGATGGTGAAGCAGCGCAGAAATCGCGCCGGGAGCAAGTTCAGTCAGGTTGACGCCAAAGTTGTTCAGCCCGAAGTAATCACCGGGTTTTCGCTTCACTCTGCCTTCCACCAACGCCGCGAACGGTTGCGGATAAATCGTTTTCTTTTCCGGCACAGGGATCGAGTCTGCAGGGATTGGTACAGGTTTCATAGCCGCCTCATCAGATATGCTCAATACATTCCAGTCGTATACCGTCCGGATCTTTCCATTCACACAAAGACAGTCTCATAATAGCCACGGGATTCTGCCAGAGAACGCACCCATAAACAGATATGATCGATCGCTCTGGGTTGAATCATCGGGTTTGTGACTCCATGGCAATCAGCTCGCTGAATGCATGTGACAAGCGAGAGAAGACCGGTCCGGGACAATGCTTTAGCGGGCGTCCATCCACGTCACGGACAGGAATCAGTTCTGCACCGGTACCGGTCAGGAAGCATTCATCTGCGGTGTAGAGATCATAAGCGGTCAACGCACAGGCCGTTACCGGGATCTCCCTTTCTGCAGCAAGCTCCATCACCACGCCCCGGGTAATCCCTTGCAAGGCGCCATCTACAGGGCGTGGCGTCAGGAGATGCCCGTCACGCACCACAAAAATATTGTCCGCACTGCCTTCGGCAACGTAACCGTTCTGATTCAGCAGGATCGCCTCATCGGCACCCGCCTGATTGGCCTCTATCCTCGCCAGTATGTTGTTCAGGTAATTGAGGCTTTTGATGCGACCATCGAGTCCGTCTGCGGGCAGGCGACGAGTGGACGCGATGATCACATGAGCGCCCTGCTGGCGTTGCTTCGCATCGATCATCGACAGTCGATCCGCAATGATAATAACTGTGGGTTGTGTGCAGCTATCCGGGTCCAGCCCCAGCGGGCCGGCGCCGCGGGTCACAATGAGCCGGAGATAACCGTCCGGTTCTGCAAAGGCCTCGATGAGTTCGGCAACCGCCTGTGTCAATTCATCCTGTGTATACGGGACCGTCAGCCGGATCACTGCGGCCGAATCCATCAGGCGCTGCAGATGCGCCTGCAAGCGAAACGCGCGCCCCCGATAAAAACGGATACCCTCAAAAACGCCATCACCATAGAGCAGCCCGTGATCGAATACAGGGATATGCGCCTCACTGCCCGGCATCCGGCTTCCGTTTATCCAGCACTGCGCCCGCTCAGACATGCAAAGCACCAGACATCACCGTGACGGCTTGTCCTGTGAGCGTCACGCGCCCGCCCTGCCCCCACAGTTTAATCCGGCCACCCCGACTCGATGCCTGGTATGCCGTCAGTTCAGACTTGTTCAGTCGTTCACGCCAGAAGGGATACAGGGCGCAATGTGCGGAACCGGTCACCGGGTCTTCGTCGATACCGGCCGCCGGTGCGAAAAAACGGGACACAAGGTCAAACTCAGGCTCATCGGCAGGCGCGGTCACGATCACACCGCGCATGTCGACGGTTTTCAGCCGGGGAAAGTCCGGCGCCAGCGCCCGGATCCCGGCTGCCGTGGCAACGGAAACCAGGTAGTCGAGGCGATTGCGATAGACGCTCGCCTGATCCACTCCCAGTGCCGGCAATAAACCCTCAGGCGCATCCACACGGGTCACCGGCTCTTCAGGAAAATCCAGCTCTATCCAGTCCCCGGATGGTTTTGCCGGCAGGCGCCCGCTCAAGGTCTGAAATACGATCGTTTCGCCCGGTCTCACAACACCCTGCGCCCACAACACATGCGCTGCTGCCAGGGTCGCATGACCACACAAATCCACCTCGACCACTGGCGTGAACCAGCGCAGCTCAAATCCGTCATCCACGGGCCTGACGAAGGCGGTTTCACTGAGATTCATTTCCGCCGCAACCGCCTGCATCCAGGCCGCATCCTGCGGCGCCTCCAGCAGGCAAACCGCCGCGGGGTTGCCCGAGAAGGCTTTATTCGTCGTAAAGGCATCCACCTGAAAGAGGGGGAAACTGTTTTGCGGACCCATTCATTCACTCCTGTAATCCAGTGCCGCTGACACCTTTCCTCTGACCAGCATTGACAGGTACACAGAATAACCGGCACACTCGAAGCAATACAGATTCAGTATTGTTAATTATGAAACGGTACAGTTTCAGAAACTTTACTCTCTGTACTGGTTAAAAAACGGCCAATCTGTACCGTGCCTATCCCTTGAGGCCCTGATTCTGGACAAACTCTACGAAAACATTGCCCGACAACTGACCGAACGCATCGACCAGGGCCTGTACCTGCCGG
>JALVCM010000484.1 GCA_027010005.1 Thiohalobacter sp. | reverse complement strand
GATAAACCTGATGCTGAGGTGCATTGCCCGCATCCTGATTCGCAGTCTCGTCTCTTGATTTCTGGAAGGCATAATTTCCAAGCAGCCTTAAATTATGAACAGGCTGCCACTCGACACCCAACTCAAGACCGTACCCTTTCTGTTTACCGACATTCTCTGCTACAGCGCCAGCAGCGCCCGGCACAAACTGGATAATGTCATCCCAGCGATAGCTGAACAGACTTAACGTATATTGCAAACTGTTTGCATATCGATAATCGAAATCCAGTTCGACGGTTTCTATCTTCTCCGGGTCAAGATTGGGGTTACCCAGCGCCGCAGGGTTGTTAATAATTTTGGTTTCTGCAAAAGAAGGGGCCCTGAAAGCACGGCCATAGAGCAGTTTTGCGGTCAAATCATGGCGCAACGGCCAGACCAGCGCCAGGCGTGGATTAATCGTATTACCGAAGTCAGAATAATGATCGTATCGGACGCCGGCGGTCAGTTCCAGATTGCTGGTAATATTCCAGACATCCTGCGCAAACAGGTAGTAGTTTTTTCTTTCGTCTTCCGGGAGAAATACGTATATGGTATCTGAAACGTCTGTCAGGGTGCCATCAATCGGTGAAACAGTGCCGTCAATCACACCTGGACCAAAGTTTTTGGTTTCCTTGACCTTGTCGACTTCACTCAGCGTGAAACCCGTGCCCAGGCGAATACTGTGTTGATTAATCCCTGAATAGAACGCTGATGCGTTAACGCGATAATGGCGCTCAAAGACTTCCGGATTGCCAATAAAGCCATCGCTAAACGTCACCAGACCTGCCGGACTTACTGGATTGACATTGCCATCTGTACCGATCGGTAATATGACCCCGGGTGGGAACACCACCAGATTTCGATCGACTTCCATGCTGGTATCCAGATAGCTGATCTGGGCCTTCACATCCCAGTTTTCAGATACATCAGGATTGTGATAGGTCAGATCCATGTTCCATCGGTCGCTGGAAAACCGGTTGCGGGGATCCAGCGCCTGTGCAATACCCGCTCCGTTTCCCCAGTCTTTCCTGCGCTGTAATCCAGCTCGCAAACGCCAGTCACCCTGCGCTATATCAAAGCGGATATCCAGGTTCTTGCGTTGCAGGTTGACGGGACCCGGGGCCAGGGATGCGCTGGTTCCAAATACTGCATCCAGCGCAGTCTGGCCATCGGCTTTAATGGTCTCACTTTGTCCATCCGTATCGTGATACTCCAGCGTCATGGCCACATCGAAATCACCCAGACTGCCACCATGCAGTACCCACACGTCACGGGTATCAAAACTGCCCGCTCGACCACCGACCCGGGTACCGGAGATATCCCGACCGGTTTTGGTAATAACGTTAATGACGCCAGCAAAGGCATCGGCGCCATAAATTGCAGAACCCGGTCCACGGATCACCTCGACGCGTGCAATGGCCTCTACCGGCATACCCCCCCATACCAGATTCCGGTTACTCAAATAAATATTAGTGATGGGGATGCCGTTTATCATAACCAGCACCTGCGGATTGAAATCGCTGAAGATACCGCGAATCGTATAAACAGGGTTGTAGCCTGTGCTGCTTCTGGCAACATGCAACCCGGGAACAGTTTCCAGCACTTCATCCAGGTCCGTAGCGCCAATCGCCTTTATATCCTCTGCCGTTATCACCGTGGCAGCCGCCGGAGCTTTGGTAATTGGCTGCTGGCGACCCGTTGCAATGCTGATCATTTCTGTATCGCCATACAGGGAAAGTAACGCTTCTTCATCGTTTCCTTCTTCCGATCGTACTGCAGTGACAGGAACAATCAGCACGATAAAGGTGGATAAAATTATATAGAAAGTAACTTGATGCTTTGGTGGAGTGTTCTGAAACATATCAATAATCACCCGTCCTGGAATGACTCGTTACCGTTGACTTTATTTATGCCCGATGTAGATATCCACTTGCGACGAGGCTTGCCTTGATAATCAACCCGCTCACAGCGGAAAGGGAAGAATGCGCCTTCGGGTTTATTCAGTGCGTCGGAATAACATGGGAACATTCCTGCTGAAAAACACAAGACCATAAAATGATAGTACTCATACCGTGACAAGCCCTGATCAGCAGACATCGCGGCCAGCAAGGCAGCAATATTCATGGAAAGGCACGATCTGTGCCTGACAAGTATCTTCTCAACTGAAAAGACGAGCTTGATGTAGGTTCCGTCACAAAATTCCAGATCCTCAGCCAGTTTCATCATCGGCGCTATACGCTCGTCTTTTCTGATTAAAGGTCGCCCAAAACCGAGAATTCGTTTATATGTTTTCAATTCCTGTTTGATAACTTCTTCAAGCCTGGCACCCTTATCCAATTGCTCCTGGGTACGCAACAGAAAGTCGATAGAACGAATGAGTGGGCGCCCGCCGTAAACAGACGCTTCTGACATCGCATTTGCGGCGCCTATCGCAAGCGCCGCTGTACTTCTTGCCGTTCCGGCCAACGCAGCCACACGGTTATTCCATAATCGCGGGTCCGGGTAGCTGGTGCAGAGTGTCCACATGCCTTCGAACAATCGCAACTGCCTGTCATCAAACATCCGTCCGGTAATCCCGTACAGGAGCAACGCCATCCAGCTGATGTCCTTGAGATCATGAAAAAGATCCTTGCCCCGGAACACGACGCGCTCACCGGGGAACCATGCACCCATGTCAGTCACCCAGTGCTGCTCGTGATCCAGCAGGATTTGCGGACCGTTCACCCAACACGCTCCCTGTGGTTGTCATGTTGCGGTGCAGGGCCCGGATCGTCAGTCAGTTCAAGTCCGTCCTTGAAGAAGGGATAGTGTTTATAACCATAGGCCTGCTGTTCCAGCGCATGGACTGCGGCACCCGGCAATCTGAGCAACAGATACAACGTTTCGCCCTGCCCGGCATTGAATTCAAGGTCAACCAGGGCGGCAGCCGCTACACCCGTCATCGCCAAGGGGCAGTCGGAGGCGCTTTCCAGTTCACACCGGTGCTGCTGCAACCATGGCAAGGCATCACCCGAACTGCACCGGGCCAGATAAGTGAGTGTCTGCCTGATCGGCCTGGCACAACTTGCACCGTGGGGATCGAATCCGGGAGGATGTTCCATATCCGGCCAGACATCGACCCGTTGCTCTTGCGGGAGATGCGACAGACGATGCTTCCATGCATCCAGATCATGGCCACATTCCCGCCAGTTCTCCATGGCTAACGCCACTTCACGTGCACCGCCCAGCTGGCCTGCGCCAACCGCCAGCGCAGCAGTCAGACAGGCAGCATGCGTGGAACCGCCGACACCTGCATTCATCGCAGCGCGGACGCTGTGGTCGCGTGGTCCGGGGTTGGCAAGTGCAACAGCCAGTCCTTCGAGCAGTACCGCCTGCTCAGCTGAAGGAGGCTCTTGCTTGAATAAAAGGTACAGGTATTCGACCCAGCTTGCTTTGCCGAGTAAATCGCCATACACATCGAACCCGGAACAGAAACATGCAGACGCTGCAAACGGGTTATCTGTTTCCGGAACTTCTTCCCAGATCCGGCTATGAATCACGTCTTCACTATCAGTCACGTCGCCTCTCCCAGGACTTTTATTCGTGCACCTATTGGCGGCACTTCTTCGGGGTCTATACGTACATCGAGAAGCGTGGGTCCCTTACGCATGCACATCGTGTCTATATCGAGATCCTCAAGATCCTGTACTGAGTGGATGATGTGTCCTTCGACGCCCATCGCCCCGGCATAGGCCGAGTAATCGATGTCGGGTAACTTGAAGCCGACAGGCTCAGCATGCGCCAGGCGCTGACCATGCTTGACCATCCCCAGTGCACTGTCGTTGAGAATGATAAAAATCACCGGCAAACGCTCCTGGACCGCAACGCTCAGTTCCTGGCCGCTCATCAGCAGGCTACCATCTCCTGTAAGGCAAACTACCGGGCTATCCTGGCAGCCTAACGCAGTGCCAACTGCGGCACCAATGGCCCAGCCCATAGCTGAAAATTCCAGACAACTACGGAATAATCCGGCACTGGCGCCGCGCTTTCCAGCCAAACGCCGATCACAGGGGTGCAGGTAATGTATCGCCCAGGCGACGCTATTGCCGGTGTCGGCCAGAAAGCAGGTGCTCGGTGGAAACAGCCGTGTCAGCTCGTGCATGAGACGCTGAGGCTTAATAGGAACAGCATCATCGTTATAACGGGTTTCTTCATTGAGCCGGAAATGCCTCACAGACTCACCCCTGGTGTGGTGGGGGGTACTGGCAAGTGAAGATTGCAGGCTAGCCATGGGTTGCTGTATATCCTGTGGCCTGCACTTGCGCACGTACTCGATCACCTGCTCAAAAATACTGCGTATCCGGCCACGGACGTGTAATCTGGCCATAGGTGAACGAGTGAGATTCCATGCTGCTGAATCAACATGAACCAGACGCTTGTTGAGCAGCGTAGCTGAATCCCAACCGTTACTGGCCCACTCCCCAAGACTGGTGCCTGTCGCCACAACCATGTCGACCCCCGGATCCAGCAACGCCTCCCGCGCAGTGCTATGCCCGGCAAACCCTACTACGCCCCGGAACAACGGGTGATAAGGGTTGATGAGTCCTTTCCCGTGAGGTGTCGTGATAACGACGGCGTTGATCATAGCCGCCAGTTCAAGGAGGATACTGATAGATTCGCAGCACCCCTCCCCTATAACAAATACCACCTTTTTCGCGCTTTCGATCTGCTGACACAGCGTTGCCACTGCATCGCCATCCAGCAGTGACGGCTGACACAATAAAGTGGCCAGGTCATAGGCAGGCCCGCTCATCGGTACAGGCTGCCGAAGCAGGTCCAGGGGAATACTCAGGTGTGCCGGACCCGCCTCCGGCTGGTGAGTGGCCATTATGGCCGCAACCAGCTTGTGCTCGAATTGATCGATATGCGAAACCAGTGTGTTGTAGCGGGTGCAGTACTGGAACATACCGACCGTATTGACTCCGGTGCAGGAGGACTCCTGGAAAGCACCACGCCCAAAATGGGTTAACGCTGTCTGTGCAGTGATTACCAGCAGTGGCGTATGGTTCTCATAGGCCGCGGAGACACCGGTAATCAGGTTGGTCGCACCGGGGCCAGTCGTTGCACAGCACACACCCGGCTTACCGGTCTGGCGCGCATAGCCATCCGCCATGAACGCCGCTCCGGTTTCATGTCGGGCCACCACCACTCGGGGGCCCCCACGACGTTCACTGCGGGCCAGTGCATTAAAGAGTGGTTCAATGGCACCTCCCGGCACGCCAAAGACATACTCAACCCCCAGCGCTTCGAGGTAGCGAACCAGTAAGTCAGCGGCCTCCAGTCTGTTTTCTTTCTCGGTCGGATGTTGATTCACCGAGACAACCGGATGGCAAGGTTCAGATGCATTCACAGTCTGAAGCCCACTAGGCAACAAGGTCGGCGTGGGCGGCGAGAGCGCTCACCCGGTTGGCATAGCCGTTAAGAAAAGACATCAATTCCCTGCTTCTCGCTACGATGTCTGCCGAACATTGAAGTAACCAGCGGTTCCCTGCTTTGCCATATCCCTTTTCATACTTCCTTTGTCCAGGCGCTTGTCATGTGAGAGAGGCACCTTAAGGTCCCTCTACCAAGCACACCAGTTAAGATACCACTAACCAGTATCATCGATAATATCGGTTACATCGTATTCGGTCAAACAATTAAATTCTTTAGCGCCGCCACTAAAAATACAGGAATTAATATTTATAAACAGATGGTTACAGGTGACACGTTATTGAGATGCCACCAGTGCCAGTGGCTGGACCGGGAGATGGAGTTGTGGATCTGATGAATGATGCAGTGCTGTATCCCGGTATCCGGGTAAAGGTCTTCGATCCCAATCCCCACAGCTCTCAAAACTTGCTGATCTTCTATAAACAATCAACCATTACGCGCTACCCGGCCATCCGGTTAGACATTGGCAGGTTCAGGTTTCACATTCCCGCCCCTTCAGCCAGCGGACCCCTTCCACGATGAAAGAATACAGGTAGGTCAGTACAAAGGCCCCCGCGATAAACAAGGTAATCGACGGGATGAGCCATGCCGCTATCAGTACGGCATTAACTGCGCCAACCGCCGTAGCCGATTTGGCCCGACTCCGAATGAGCGCGGGCATCCTGTAAGGTACTTGCAACGATACAGCATGCAGTAGAAACAGCGGGATCAGCACACTCCCGGGTTCAAAACCCAGGGGTTGTTCCAGCAGCAGTGCAAACAACAGGTGGCGCATGAGTTCATTAGTGGGCGAACCGCCCCCCGAGGCTGCTTCAGGATTGAGGCGGGAAGTGGCACGCAGGATAATCGAACCCGCCGCGATGGCACTGGCAATCAGTATCATGCCACCGAAATGCGCGCCGACTGCCAGTGCCAGGGCGACGTGAGCGACAGCGTCACAGACATTATCAAGGTCAGCCCCGAACCGGCTGCGAATATCCAGCCTGGCCGCCAGAACGCCATCGAGGTCGTCCATGACATTATTGAAGAGAATTAACGGGATGACATAACGGTAGCCGTCATCGAAGAACAGTAATGCCAGGGGCAGCACACCGAGAATCGATGTCAGGTTGGCGAGGTTTCGGTAAAGGAAGTTTTTCTGCACGTTTTTGTTGCTACCTGCACGTCATGGTGAATTCAGTTAAACCACCGGGCTTCGCCAACAGGCGTGCCCTGCGGGTGCCCGGATTGTCTCCGGGTCAAGGACAAAAAAATGATTTTCCAGCTTTGGAAACCGGATGCCCAGTGCCCCGGGCAAGTGATTGATCCAGGGATTCCCCAGTCGCATGGCCCAATAGGTCAGGGGACCAACAACGCCCGGCATCTGAAGCGGTTCCGGCACGAGCTTCTTCCATTTTTTGACCAGCTCACAACCGGTTTGCATGAGAACAT
>JALVCM010000483.1 GCA_027010005.1 Thiohalobacter sp. | reverse complement strand
AGCGGCTGCAGGGTCACTTCGCAGGCCAGTTCCGGGTTGGTGCACAGGTCCATGAAGCTGCCGGCCTTTTTGCGGGTTTCACGGTACTCGGGCAGGTAGCGACCGGCCTGGCGCATCATCCACACGGGGGTGACGTCGACGGGCTGGCGCAGCAGGGCGCGGATAAAGCGGTCGTTTTTGAGTTCAGTCATGGGATGTATCGAAGCCCGCCCTAGCGAGGCAGCTCCGAAGACCCCATCAGGAATTCATCCACTGCGCGTGCGCACTGCCGTCCTTCACGAATCGCCCACACAACCAGCGACTGCCCACGGCGCATATCACCCGCCGCAAACACCTTGTCAATAGATGTCCGGTAGGCATTCTCGCCTTCCGTGTCACCCTTCACATTACCGCGCGGGTCATATTCAACGCCCAGGTCATTCAGCAGGCCCTCCTGGACCGGGTGTACGAAACCCATCGCCAGGAAAGCCATGTCGGCCTCGATCTCGAAGTCACTGCCCTCGATCTCGCGCATTTGCCAGCGGCCCTGGTCATCCTTGTGCCACTCGACGCGAATACAGTGCAGTTTTTTCAGCTTGCCGTTTTCGCCGATAAATTCTTTTGTCGCCACGCTCCACTCGCGGGTAACACCTTCTTCCTGCGAGGTCGAGGTGCGCAGCTTGTTGGGCCATTCCGGCCAGGTCAGCAACTTGTCTTCCTTTTCCGGCGGTTTGGGCAGGATTTCAATTTGCGTGACGGACTCGCAACCCTGGCGGATGGAGGTGCCGATACAGTCGGAGCCGGTGTCACCGCCACCGATGACGACCACTTTTTTACCGGTGGTCAAAATGGATTTGTCTTCAGGGATGTCATCCCCGGCCACGCGACGGTTCTGTTGCGGCAGGAACTCCATGGCAAAGTACACGCCTTCGAGGTCACGACCGGGCACCGGCAAATCGCGCGGCTGTTCGGAACCGCCGGTGAGTGCAACGGCATCAAAGTCCTTGAGCAGGTCCTGTGCGCTGATGTCCACGCCAACATGTGTGTTGGGCCTGAAGCGGATGCCTTCAGCTTCCATTTGTTTCATGCGCTTGTCGATGTGGTGCTTTTCCATCTTGAAATCGGGAATGCCGTAGCGTAGCAGGCCACCGAAGCGGTCGTTCTTTTCAAACAGGGTGACGTCGTGTCCAACGCGAACCAGTTGCTGTGCGCAGGCCATGCCCGCGGGGCCACCACCGACCACAGCGATCTTTTTACCGGTCTTGTTTTCGGCAACCTTTGGTTCCAGCCAGCCGTTGTCCCAGGCCTTGTCAACAATGGCGCACTCGATGGTCTTGATGGTGACCGGATCGTCGATCAGGTTAAGTGTGCAGGATTCCTGGCAGGGTGCCGGGCAGATGCGCCCGGTAAAGTCCGGGAAGTTGTTGGTGGAATGCAGGACCTTGCTGGCCTTTTCCCACTTGCCCTTGTACACCAGGTCATTCCAGTCCGGGATAAGGTTGTTGACCGGGCAGCCATCGTGGCAGAAGGGGATGCCGCAGTCCATGCAGCGCGCGCCTTGTGTACTGAGCGTCTGCTCATCGAGGGGAATGATGAATTCACCAAAATACTTGATGCGTTCTTCAACAGGTTTGTAGCCGCGGTCTTTGCGCGGATACTCCAGGAATCCGGTTGGTTTGCCCATAGTGTCAGTTCAGTCCCGAGGTTTTAACTTGCTGCAGCCAGTTCGTCGGCCTGCGCCTGTTTCATTTCTTCCAGTGCCCGGCGATAGTCGACCGGCATGACCTTGACAAATTTCGGCAACAGGCTGTTCCAGTTGTCGAGGATATTCTTTGCCACGCTGCTGTTGGTGTATTGCAGGTGTTTCTCGATCAGGCGGCGCAGGCGCAGTGCGTCATAGCGTGTCATGTCGGTGCTGATATCGACCTTGCCGTGGGTTTCCAGGTCACCACCCTGGTGTTCCAGGGCTTCCAGTGCCTCGTCTTCTTCCGGCACCGGTTCCAGTTCCACCATGGCAAGGTTGCAGCGTGATTCAAAGTCGCCCTTCTCGTCCAGCACGTAGGCGATGCCACCGCTCATGCCGGCCGCGAAGTTACGCCCGGTTTCACCCAGCACCACCACCACGCCGCCGGTCATGTATTCACAGCCGTGGTCGCCCACGCCTTCGACGACGGCGGTTGCGCCGGAGTTGCGCACGGCAAAGCGTTCGCCACCGACGCCGCGGAAATAACATTCACCGGAGATGGCGCCATACAGCGTAGTGTTGCCGACGATGATATTTTCTTCCGGCACGATCGGGCAGCTGGCGGGCGGGTAGATCACCAGCCGTCCACCGGACAGGCCCTTGCCGACGTAGTCGTTGCCTTCACCTTCCAGTTCCAGCGTAACGCCTTTCATCACCCACGCACCAAAGCTCTGGCCGGCCACGCCGTTCAGCTTGATGTGAATGGTGTCGTCCGGCAGGCCTTCGTTGCCATAGCGTTCTGCCACGCGCCCGGACAGCATGGTGCCGACGGTGCGGTTGACGTTGCAGACCGGTGTTTCGATTTTGACCGGCTCGCCACGTTCCAGTGCCGGACTGGCCTGTTCGATGAGTTTGTTATCCAGCGCCTTGTCGAGACCGTGGTCCTGTTCTTCACAGTGGTACACGGCCGTATCCGGGACATTGGGCATATAAAGGATGCGCGAATAGTCGAGGCCGTGCGCTTTCCAGTGGTCGATACACTTGCGCATATCCAGCCTGTCCGAGCGGCCGATCATTTCGTTCATGGTACGGAAGCCGAGTTTTGCCATCAGCTGGCGGATTTCCTCGGCGACGAAGAAGAAGTAGTTGACCACATGCTCCGGCTGGCCGACGAAACGCTTGCGCAGGGTTTCATCCTGGGTGGCCACACCGACCGGGCAGGTATTGAGATGACACTTGCGCATCATGATGCAGCCTTCCACGATCAGCGGTGCGGTGGCGAAGCCGAACTCATCGGCACCCAGCAACGCACCGATGACCACATCGCGGCCAGTGCGCATGCCACCATCGACCTGCACGGCAATACGGCCGCGCAGCTTGTTCAGCACCAGCGTCTGGTGGGTTTCCGCCAGGCCCAGTTCCCACGGGCTGCCGGCGTGACGGATGGAGGTCAGCGGTGAGGCACCGGTGCCGCCGTCGTAACCGGCGATGGTCACATGGTCGGCGTGCGCCTTGGAAACGCCCGCGGCCACCGTGCCGACACCGACTTCGGACACCAGCTTGACGCTGATGCGCGCTTTTGGATTGACGTTCTTCAGGTCGTGGATCAGCTGTGCCAGGTCCTCGATCGAATAGATATCGTGGTGTGGCGGCGGCGAGATCAGCCCGACACCCGGCGTGGAATGACGGACTTTGGCGATCCAGTCGTTGACCTTGTGGCCGGGCAGCTGGCCGCCCTCGCCGGGCTTGGCGCCCTGCGCCATCTTGATCTGGATGTCGTCGGAGTTGACCAGGTATTCGGTTGTCACACCAAAGCGTCCGGATGCCACTTGCTTGATGGCCGAACGCATGGAGTCACCATTTTCCATCGGCTTGAAGCGGGAGCGTTCCTCACCCCCTTCGCCGGTGTTGGACTTGCCGCCGATACGGTTCATGGCGATGGCCAGCGTGGTGTGTGCTTCCCAGGAGATGGAACCGAACGACATGGCGCCGGTAGCGAAGCGCTTGACGATTTCCTTTGCCGGCTCGACTTCATCGAGCGGTACCGGGTCGTTGGCAAATTTGAAGTCGAACAGGCCACGCAAGGTCTTCAGGTGTTCGTTCTGTTCATCGACCAGTTTCGAGAACTCGGAGAAGGTCTTTGCATCATTGGCGCGTGTGGCATGCTGCAGCTTGGCGATAGTCTGTGGCGTCCACACGTGGTCCTCGCCGCGTACGCGCCAGGCATAGTCGCCGCCAACGTCGAGTGCATCCTCGAACACCGGGTTGTTGCCATAGGCATCCTTGTGCCAGCGTACCGCTTCCTCGGCAATTTCCTCGATACCGACACCTTCGATCATGCTGGCGGTACCAGTAAAATACGTGTCGATAAAGGCATGCTTCAGGCCCACCGCGTCAAAAATCTGGGCGCCGCAATAGGACTGGTAGGTGGAAATGCCCATCTTGGAGAAGACTTTCAGCAGGCCCTTGCCGACGGCCTTGATGTAGCGCTTGTTGATCTCTTTCTGGTCGAGATCTTCCGGCAGGTCGTCCTTCATGGCGGCCAGGGTTTCGAACGCCAGGTAGGGATTGATGGCTTCTGCACCATAACCGGCCAGCGTGGCGAACTGGTGAACCTCGCGCGCGGCACCGGTTTCAACCACCAGGCCGGACTCGGTACGCAGACCTTCGCGTACCAGGTGGTGGTGTACTGCCGAGGTGGCCAGCAGGGCCGGGATCGGGATGTGCTGTGCATCGACCGAACGGTCGGACAGGATCAGAATGTTATAACCGTCGCGTACCGCCTGTTCAGCCTGCTGGCAGAGTGCATCCACAGCACCTTCCATACCGGCGGCGCCGAGATCGGCCGGGTAGCAGATATCGAGCGTGCAGGTTTTGAAGGCACCGTCGGTGGCTTTCTCGATATCACGGATGCGCTGCAGATCCTTGTCGGTGAGGATCGGCTGGGTGACTTCCAGGCGCATGTGCTCGCCACCCGAGTGCAGGCCCAGCAGGTTCGGGCGCGGGCCGATCAGCGATACCAGCGACATGACCAGTTCCTCGCGGATCGGGTCGATCGGTGGGTTGGTGACCTGGGCGAAGTTCTGCTGGAAATAGTTCGCCAGCGGCTTGGCCTTGCTCGACAGTACAGCCACCGGGTTGTCGGCGCCCATCGAGCCGATACCTTCCTGGCCGGTGGCAGCCATAGGCTTCATCAGGATCTTGAGGTCTTCCTGGGTGAAACCGAATGCCTGCTGACGGTCGAGCAGTGTATCCGGGTCACCGTTGACACCATCCACCTGGGCAGGCAGGTTCTTGAGGTGAATCTGGGTCTTGTCCAGCCAAGTTTTGTAGGGATGACTGGAGGACAGGGATGCTTTCAGCTCGGCATCGTCGATAATGCGGCCCTGTTCCATATCGATGAGGAACATCTTGCCGGGTTGCAGGCGCCATTTCTTGACGATCTTCTCGTCGGGGATATTCAGCACACCCATTTCCGAGGCCATCACTACCAGGTCGTCGTCGGTGATGAGGTAGCGCGCCGGGCGCAGGCCGTTCCGGTCGAGGGTGGCGCCAATCTGGCGGCCGTCGGTGAAGGCCACGGCGGCCGGGCCGTCCCAGGGTTCCATCAGTGCGGCGTGGTATTCGTAGAAGGCCTTGCGCTGGTCATCCATCAGCGGGTTGCCGGCCCAGGCTTCCGGGATCAGCATCATCATGGCGTGCGCCATGGAGTAGCCGCCGGCAACCAGCAGTTCCAGTGCGTTGTCGAAGCAGGCCGAATCACTTTGTCCTTCCGGGATCAGCGGCCAGACCTTCTCCAGGTCGGCACCGAACAGTTCGGAAGCCATGGAGTGGCGGCGTGCGCGCATCCAGTTGACGTTACCGCGCAGGGTGTTGATTTCGCCGTTGTGGGCGATCATGCGGAACGGGTGCGCCAGGTCCCACGACGGGAAGGTATTGGTGGAAAACCGCTGGTGTACCAGCGCCAGTGCGGACACCATGCGCTCGTCACGCAGGTCCCTGAAATAGGTATCCACCTGGTTGGCCAGCAGCATGCCCTTGTACAGCAGGGTGCGGCTGGAGAACGACGGAATATAGAAGTTCTCACGGTCTTCCCAATCGGAATCGCGCACGGTGTTCTCGATGACCTTGCGGGTAATGAACAACCTGCGCTCGAAATCGTCCTGCGTCGGGCAGTTGTCGCCGCAGCTGATGAAGACCTGGCGAACCACGGGCTCGACATCTTTCACGCTCTGGCCAAGGCCGCTGTTGTCGACCGGGACATCGCGCCAGCCAAGGACTTCCTGGCCTTCTTCGCGCACCACGCGCTCGATGAGCGCCTCGCATTCGGTACGGGTTCGGGTCGGCTGCGGCAGGAAGACCATGCCCACGGCATAGGCGCCGGGTGCCGGCAGTTCAAAACCGAGCGTCGCGCATTCCTCGCGCAGGAAGCTATCCGGTGTCTGGATCAGGATACCGGCACCGTCGCCGGCCAGCGGATCGGCGCCGACCGCACCGCGGTGAGTCAGGTTCTCAAGGATCTGTAAGCCCTGCCTGACGATGGCATGGGTTTGCTCACCCTTGATATGGGCAACAAAACCGACACCGCAGGCATCGTGCTCGTGTTCGCGGTCATACAGACCCTGCTTTTCCGGAAAAGCCCCGTGACTCATATCCGACCTCTGGTTAACTATCTCATTATTCAGGAGTTTGTGCGCATGCGCGCGCAAAGCCACCCGCGCCCGTGTGTGGGGGGTGGCAAAACCCGAACGTCAAAATTTGGGCCGGAAAGAATAATGGAGATAGCCGCCTGACGCCAGCGTTTTTCGGGGTTAAACCCCGGTTTTTCTGCGGAATGTACCGTGTTTGCAGCTGTGGGGTTTCAGCGGGCCGCGTTGATACTGTCCTGCACAGATTTCAGGCTGCGTGGCCAGGGTTTGGCTTTTTGTACCCTGTCCGGCAGGCTGCTGCGTGCCGCCAGGGCGGCCGCCTTGTCGGGGTAGAGACCATAGAGCAGGACATACCAGTCCGCATTCCGGTAGCGCCCCTTGTAAAAAGCGCATTGCCCGGGATCCAGGTCATTGCGCCGGATGAAATCGGAAATGGATGCCGGTTCGCGTGATCCCAGCAGCTGGAGAGTGATCTCACCGGGATCTTGTTGCAGCAGCCAGTCTTCGCGGTGCGGTGTTGTGGCTGGCGTTGCAGGTGGTTGCGGTTCAGCTGACGTGTTCCCGGGCTGTTCGGCCGGAACGGTTTCGGCCCCGGCAGCCGGGGTGGGCGGTTCG
>JALVCM010000482.1 GCA_027010005.1 Thiohalobacter sp. | reverse complement strand
TAGCGTGTTCGGGGGCATCAGGTGTCGACAGCACTTTATGGGTACGAAACCGACCGTCCTCAAAACAGACAAAATCGGTAAAAGTACCGCCTGTGTCGACCCCCAGCAGCATGGATAATGTCAGTCAGCTTCCGCGACACAATTCCGGCCGGCGCGCTTGGCCTTGTACATGGCATCGTCGGCACGCTGCAACAGGCTCCGGGAATCATCACCCTCGACGCGTAGCGCCAGCCCCTGGCTGATGGTGATTTCAAGGCGATGCTTTCCGGTGTTGATCGGCTGACCGGCAATACGCTGGCGAATACGTTCGGCAACCTGCAGGGCGGTATGGCGGGACGTGTTTTCCAGCACGATAACGAATTCTTCCCCCCCGTAACGGCCAACCAGATCGAACTCACGCAATGCAGCGCGTATACGTGCACCAACCTCGGTCAGCACCTTGTCACCCACCATGTGGCCGTAGCTGTCATTTACCGCCTTGAAATGATCCAGGTCCGCCATAATGATGCATAACGGCTGGCCGGTCTTGGCTGAACGGCTGATGGCGGCTTCCAGTGCATCCAGCAAGCTGGTACGACTCGACACCCCGGTGAGCGCATCCTGTTGCAACTGGGTACGCAGCAGGCTCTGCTCGAGCCGCAGATGTTTGACCGAGCGATCCAGTTCCAGCATGCTGCTGCGGTGATAGACCTCGGTCGCGACAGCGATATCGAGGGTTGTCAGCTTCAGCACCAGGCGACTGAGCAGCTGGTGCTCTGCCAGATCGCTGACGCACTCTGTCAACATCTCCAGTATCAGCGTCTGCATGACACCAAAAGCCGACAGGTACAGCGCCAGCGGTAATCCCACGCGGGCGTGTGCAATACCGACACGGGCGCGCGTCTCGAAGTAGTCCGCATCGCGGAAGTCCACGCCAAAATCCGCCAGGTAAGCCACCTGTGTCACCTTCAGGCGCTCGACATCGTAACTTTCCAGTAATGACCGGGCACGCGAATCATGCAGCAGCTGTTCATAAAAACGGTCGACGATTCGCCGCGAAGCGTCCTCGGTCAACACACAGCGGTGCAGCTGGCGAACCGTATCACGTGATTCATCCTGCAGCCCGATGAGTGCCAGCTGCGCACGCCGCCAGTCGGCATCGAAGCCAAACTGGTCACATAATGGCGTTTCCGGTTTTCGTGCTGGCATAAAAAGGGCTATCCAAATCCGCAATCGTTTACGTTATGCTCCCGTTGGGGCGCGGAAATGACACTATGGAACCCATCATAAAGCACATGGAATCAAAAATCCTGATTAGCGTCGAACAACTGTCGCGTTACTACGGACACCAGCTGGCGGTCGACCACATCGACTTTACGTTATCCCCGGGTGAGGTGCTGGGTTTTCTCGGCCCCAACGGCGCCGGCAAGTCGACCACCATGCAGATGATTACCGGCAATCTGGCACCCAGCGAAGGGCGCATACAGATCAATGGTATCGATATACTCGACCAGCCCCGGCTGGCCAAGGCCAATATCGGTTACCTGCCCGAACAGCCCCCGGTCTACCGCGACCTGACCGTCGACGAATACCTGGATTACTGTGCGCGCCTGCACCGTGTCAGCGCGGCACAACGTGGTCAGGCCATCAATCGTGCCAAACGCCGCTGTGGCCTGCTGGCGGTCAGCCGCCGGCTGATCGGTAACCTTTCCAAGGGTTACCGGCAACGTGTGGGGATTGCCCAGGCTATCCTGCACAACCCGGCCGTGGTGATTCTTGATGAACCGACAGTCGGCCTCGACCCCAACCAGATCCGTGAAATCCGTGAACTGGTCCGCGAGCTGGGAGAAACCCACGGCATCATCCTGTCCACGCATATCCTGCCCGAGGTCCAGGCCACCTGTACCCACGTGCAGATTATCAATGAAGGCCGGCTGGTGTTCTCACAGAGTATGCAGGAACTCGAAAAACAACTGGTCAGCCATGTGCTGGTGCTGGAAACACGCGAGCCGCTGACCGATGAAGTCCTGGAAAAGCTGCCCGGTGTGGATCGCAGTGAACGGCTCGGCCCTTCACGCGCAAAGCTTCACTTCAGTGAGAAAAACCCTGCCGGTGCCGTTGCCGCCAGCATTGCCGAACACGGACTGGGACTGGTCGAACTGGCACTGGATCGGCAGACGCTGGAACAGGTCTTCGTAGAACTGACCTGTCGCGACGAGCACCTGACGACTGAGGATGCCGCCTGATGATACTCACCATTGCCCTGCGTGAACTGAAAAACCTGTTCCTGTCGCCACTGGCCTGGGCAATACTTGCCATGCTGCAACTGGTGATGGCTTTCCTGTTCCTGTCACAACTGGATACCTACCTGTCAACCTGGCAACCCCGCCTGGCCGGTATCGAGGGCGCGCCCGGGGTCACCGACCTGGTGGTGGCACCACTGTTCCAGACCGCCGGCTTTCTGCTGTTGCTGATTTCACCCGCTATCACCATGCGTAGCATCAGTGAGGAGCAACGAAACCGTACCCTGACACTGCTGTTGTCGGCACCTGTATCGATTCGTGAAATCGTACTGGGTAAATTCCTCGGCATCACCCTGTTCTTCCTTATCCTGCTGCTGATGCTCGCAGCCATGCCACTGTCGCTGTACAGCGGAACCACTCTTGATGCCGGCAAACTGCTGGCGGGTCTGCTTGGCCTGGCCCTGCTGTCCGGGGCCTTCGCCGCCATCGGGCTGTTTATGTCGTCCCTGACCGAGCAACCGGTTGTTGCGGCCATCAGCACACTGGGGCTGCTGATGCTGCTGTGGATCATCGACTGGAACAGTGCCGGCGGCGAAAATATTTCCGGGCTGTTCCAGTACCTGTCACTAAAAACGCACTTCAATGCCTTTCTGAAGGGACTGTTCAGCACCCGCGACCTGGCTTACTACCTGCTGTTGACCAGCGTATTCCTGATCCTTGGCATCCGCCGCCTGGACCAGAAGCGCCTGACCGGATAACCCCATGAAAGTCACCCGCTCATCCCGCCGCCAGTTGCAGTTACAGAACCTGATTTTCCTTATCGGGCTTTTGACCCTGGCCGGGCTGCTCGGCTGGCTGAGTACACGCTACAACATCGAGGCCGACTGGACCCGTGGTGGACGCAACAGCCTGTCGGTCGACAGCCGCAAGTTACTCGAGGAAATGGAAGGCCCGGTGCATATCACCGCGTTCGCGCGGGAAACCCCCGAACTGCGCGAACATATCCGTGACCTCGTGGCACGTTACCAGCGCCACAAGCCGGATATCGAACTGCACTTCGTCAACCCGGATGCCGAACCGGAACGTGTCCGAGAGCTGGGTATCACCCTGGACGGTGAGTTGCTGATTGCCTATAACGGACGCAGCGACAAGATACAGGAGCTGTCGGAGCAAAGCCTGACCAATGCACTGCTGCGCATTGCCCGGCCCAGTACCCGCAAGGTGGTGTTCCTGACCGGACACGGTGAACGTAACCCGCTGGGGCAGGCCAACCACGACCTCGGTCAGTTTGGCAAGCTGCTGTCCGACAAGGGCATCCATGTCGAAACACTGAAACTTGCCGAAACACCGGCGATACCCGGCGATACCAGCCTGCTGGTGATCGCCGACCCGCGCACCCCGCTGCTGTCCGGCGAAGTAAAGATCATCAACCGCTATCTGAAGCAGGGTGGCAACCTGCTGTGGCTGGTCGAGCCCGGTGGACTGGCCGGCCTGGAACCGGTCGCGGAAACGCTCGGCGTTGAACTCCTGCCCGGCACGGTCGTGGATGCCACCACGCAACTGTTCGGCATCGACAACCCGGCATTCGCCATTATCCCCGATTACCCCATGCACGAAATCACCCGTGGCATAGAAGGCAGAATCACACTGTTCCCGCAGGCCTGTGCCATCGACGTCAACGCACCACAGGGCTGGGAAGCCCAGGCCCTGCTGACCACGCTGGATCGTGCATGGACTGAAATCGGCCCGATCAGCGGCACCATCCGTTTTGACCAGGACAGTGACGAACGGATGGGTCCACTCGATATCGGCTACATTTTTACCCGTGAACAGGGAGAAGAAGAGCAATCCACACAACAGCGCGTTGCGCTCATCTGCGACAGTGACTTCATTTCCAATACGTACCTTGGCAATGCCGGCAATATCGATCTTGGACTGGCACTGTTCAACTGGCTGAACCATGACGACAGGTTCATCGCCATCACCGCGCGTACTGCCAGTGACGTCAACCTGGAACTCGGCACACTTGCCCGGGTGCTTATCGGTTTCGGCTTTCTGTTTGTCCTGCCCTTGCTACTGCTGTCAGCCGGTGTTGGCATCTGGTGGCAACGCCGTAACCGCTAGGACCCGATATGAAATCACGCTGGCTGACCAACATTCTGCTTTTCACCACGGTGGTGATCCTGATACTGATCGCACGCTATGAACCCGGCATCGAGGAACCCGGTGTGGAGACCGTCACCCCGCTCAGGGCCAGTGACATAGAGCAGATCACGGCCACGCGTCCGCTACGCGATGACATGGTACTCGAACGGGACAAGGACGGCTTCTGGTGGATTGTGCATGAACCCCGCCTGCCCGCAGAAACCTTCCAGGTCAATGCACTCACACGGTTGGCCGAACAAGCTGTCACACGCAGTTACCCGGTCAGCGAGATGGATCTCCATCAACTTGAACTCGACCCGCCGCGCGCCAGCCTGACGCTCAACGGGACACAAATCGATTTTGGCGGCATCGACGCACTGGAAAACCAGCGTTATCTGCGGGTAGGCGATCGCATCAAGCTGGTGCCCGACCTTTACCTGTACCTGATTGAAGCCGGCTATACCCAGTTTGTGCGACGAAAGATATTGCCCCAGCACACCCACATCACTTCACTGACCCTCCCGGGTATCAAACTGGAACAGGGAGATTCAGGCTGGACACTGACCCCGCAACGTGAAATTTCCGCAGATGATATACAACTGTTTATCGAAAGCTGGGAGGCGGCAACCGCGATTAATATTCGTGAGGCCGACAGCCAGCCACAGGGCGAGCACATTCTGATTCAGCTTGCCGGGCAACAGCAACCTGTCGAACTGGTTATCACCTCGCGTAACCCTGAACTGGTCCTTGCGCGACCGGCTTTCGGCATCGAATACCGCATGGGCAGCATCGCATCACGCCTGCTCGAACCCGCCCCGGCAAACACAACACCCTGACCGAACCACACCGGCAAAACTGACCCACCGTGCCTGAACTTCCGGAAGTCGAAACCACGTGCCGCGGTATCGAGCCACACCTGGCGGGCACCCGCGTGCATCATGTAACAGTGCGCCAGAAACAGCTACGCTGGCCGGTGCCGGGTGCGCTGGCACGGGAGATTGCAGGTGCGCAGATACGACAGGTGACACGGCGTGCAAAGTACCTGTTGATCGGGACATCACAGGGTACGCTCATTATTCACCTCGGCATGTCCGGCAGCCTGCGGATCGTTGATGACAGCGAAGCGCCGGGCAAGCACGATCACATCGATCTGCATTTCGGTGACAGCCGACTGCTGCGCTATACCGATCCACGCCGCTTCGGTGCCTGGCTCTGGTGTACACAACCGGTTGAGCAACATCCCCTGCTGGCTGCGCTGGGACCGGAACCCCTTGGGGACAGTTTTCACGGGGATTACCTGTTCCATCAATCCCGCGGGCGCAAACTGGCCATCAAGTCATTCATCATGGACAGTCATATCCTGGCCGGGGTGGGTAACATCTATGCAAACGAAGCCCTGTTCAGGGCGGGTATCCATCCACTGCGGGCGGCAGGCCGCATCAGCCGGGCCCGTCATGCCGTACTGGCCGATGCCATACGTGACGTACTGGAAGCAGCCATTCACCAGGGTGGGACCACACTGAGAGACTTCCTCAACAGCGAGGGGAAACCGGGTTATTTCCGGCAATCACTGGAGGTGTATGGCAGAACCTCCGACCCCTGTCCGCGCTGCGGCACCCCCATACGGGAAATACGCAGCGGTCAGCGATCTACCTTTTATTGCCCGCGCTGCCAGCGCTAGGAGCCTGTCGGACTTCGGCAAGCCCGCCGCCGCGCGGGTCGGAAGCCGCCTCCACCTTGCCGCTGACATAATCAAAATAGACTGCCTGCATGTTGCCCCAGGTCGAATCCAGGGGTTTCAACACATGCCCCTGACGCTCCAGAGCCTGTTGCACCCGGGACGACAATGCGCCCGGTTCAAACTGGATAACATCCGGCAGGTACTGATGGTGGAAACGCGGCAATGCAACCCAGGACGCCGGACCAGTGTCTCGATCCATGTCCAGTATGGCAAGCAGCACCATGGTGATAATACGACTGCCACCGGGTGTTCCCAGTATGGCGACACCCTGCTCCGACTCGACAAACGTCGGCGTCATACTCGACAACGGGCGTTTGCCCGGGGCAATGGCATTGGCTTCGGCGCCCACCAGGCCGTAGGCATTGGGGACCCCCGGCTTGGCAGAAAAGTCGTCCATTTCATCGTTCAACAATACACCGGTGCCCGGTGCAACAAAGGCTGCACCAAACGGATAGTTGATACTCAGTGTGGCGGCTACCCGGTTGCCCTCACGATCCAGCACAGAAAAATGCGTCGTGTCTGTTCCCCGGGAGAGACGGGCTTCACCGGGTAACAACCGGCTGGGTGTCGCACGTTGCGGATGGATCGAGGCACGCAGGCCGTCTGCGTAACGGGGATCCATCAGCAGCGATACCGGCGCCTCGACAAAGTCGGGATCACCGAGATACTGGGCACGATCACGATAGGCA
Source organism: Thiohalobacter sp. (assembly GCA_027010005.1). GTDB lineage: Bacteria > Pseudomonadota > Gammaproteobacteria > DSM-19610 > DSM-19610 > Thiogranum. The sequence continues at coordinate 148 of JALVCM010000482.1, read as the reverse complement.
CGGCGCATGGCTTCAACGACAAGGTGGATGCGCTGCACCGGGTCGACCTGCTCCAGAGGGTAACCGGACAGGATATTCAGCATGGTCGCCAGCCCGACACCCCCGGATGACGGCAAGGCCGCCGAAACAATGCGTCGGTTATGGAAGC
>JALVCM010000481.1 GCA_027010005.1 Thiohalobacter sp. | reverse complement strand
GACCCGGTCGATGTGCTTGTCCTCACCCCGGTACCCCTGATCAGTGGCTCGGTGGTACGCTGCCGGCCGGTCGGTGTCCTGAAAATGACCGACGAATCGGGGGACGACGCCAAGGTGCTGGCGGTGCCGATCGACAAGCTGTGCAAGGAATACCGCAGTGTTCAGGATTTCCGTGACTTGCCGCCGAGCGTTCTGGAACAGGTTGCGCACTTCTTCGAGCACTACAAGGACCTGGATGAAGGCAAGTGGGTTCGCGTGGACGGCTGGGCCGGCATCGACGAGGCGCGCAAGGAAATTCTCGACAGCGTCGAACTGTTCAAGAAAGCCCCGCAAAAACCCCATTTCTGAGTCTCGCCATGAAAGTCTGCATCGTCTCCGACAGTCACGACCATCGCCCGTTGCTGGCGGCCGCCGTCAGCGCGGCCAAAGCGGCCGGCGCCGAAGCCGTGCTGCACTGTGGCGATGTCGTCGCACCCAGCACGCTCAGCGTACTGAAACCGTTTGGATTACCGATACATGTCATCCACGGCAATAACACGGGTGACCTGTACATGATGGCACGCGTTGCCAACCAGCCGGGCAACCTGATCACCTTCTACGGACAGGATGCCGGCATCGAGCTATGCGGGCGCAGGATATTTATGGTGCACTACCCGCACTATGCGCGCGCCATGGCGACCACCGGGGACTGGGACCTGGTGTGCTGCGGCCACGACCACGAAACACGCATCGAAACCGTGGCCAACATCAAGGGCGGTGAAACACATATGGTCAACCCGGGGACAGTCGGTGGTGTCGCGGCACCGGCCACCTGGGTGATGGGTGACCTGGACAGTATGACGTTCACGGTTCACGATGTTGAAATCGGCACCACGACTGACACGCTGGCTGCTTCGTAAGTCCCTGGCAAGCCTCTGATTGGTTCGTCATTGCGATGCCTCGACCCGAAGGGTGAGGCACCCATAATGAAGCCCGCAGGGGTTCTTTGGGCGCAGCGCGGCAATCTCTCTGGCTTGGTGCCAGACTGAAGGAGATTGCCGCGCTGCGCTCGCAATGACGTGGAGTCACAACCCCTAACCGGTAGTGTTGTGCTCCACCCAGCGGCTACCGTCTTTCAGTTGTTCTTTCTTCCAGAACGGTGCACTGGACTTCAGTTCTTCCATCAGCCAGCGACAGGCCTCAAACGCTTCCTTGCGGTGTGCCGACCAGACGGCCACCAGCACAATCGGATCGGCCGGCTGTAACTCGCCCACACGGTGCACGATCAGGGTATCGACCAGCTCCCAGCGGGCGGCCGCTTCGACGCTGATTTTCTCCAGGTAACGCTCGGTCATCCCGGGATAGTGCTCAAGGAACATGCCCTGCACCGCGTCACCTTCGTTAAAATCGCGCATGGTGCCGACAAAAACAGCCGTTGCACCAAAACCTGCGGCATCGCCCTTTAACCCGTCAATCTGCCGGGTTTGAACCTGTTGCCAGGGATCAAAGGGCTGGCCGGTTACAACAACCTTCACGGCGCACCCCCGGTTACGGGCGGGAAAAAGGCGACTTCATCGCCTTCGGCAACCATCGACCCATAATCCACGTATTCCATATTACGCGCCGCTAACATATTGTCGGGCAAGGGTTCTTCCGGCAACACAAGGTGCCACACCTCACCTACC
>JALVCM010000480.1 GCA_027010005.1 Thiohalobacter sp. | reverse complement strand
TGTCGCCCTGCTGGCGATCGCACTGCTTGTTGTGATCGTCTTGCTGGACCGTTTCCTGTTCCGTCCTCTCAGCGCCATGCTCGATGACATGCAGCGTGTCGCACAGGGCGACACCAGTGTCCAGGTTGATAATCATGCCCTGAAAGAACTGCAACTGCTGGCGGATGCGTTCAATGCCACCAACCGCAAGGTAGAAAGCATCATTGAGCGCGAACGCCAGGCTTCGGAAGATATCAAGGGCAAGGTAGAGCTGATACAGGAAGTCGTTGCCATGGCAGCCGAAGGCGACCTGACCGGACAAATCATGGTGTACCGGGATCAGGATATTATTTCCGAGCTGGCCGCCGGCATCCAGCAAATGCTGGACAGCCTTAACTCACTGGTCGCACGCATCCAGCAGTCAGGCGTACAGGTCACATCCTCGGCAACCGAGATCGCAGCGACGGCAAAGCAGCAGGAAGCCACCGTGACCGAACAGGCGGCGACCACCAATGAAATCAAGGCAACGGTAACGGAAATTACCGCCACCTCGAAAGGACTGGTCAAAACCATGAGCGAGGTCACCGAGGTTGCCTGGAAAACATCCGAGAATGCCAACACCGGGCGCTCGTCACTGCAACGTATGGAATCGACCATGCACCAGATGATGGATGCCACCGAGTCGATCGGCTCCAAACTGGCCGTGCTGAGCGAAAAGGCCGGAAACATCAATACCGTGGTTACCACCATCAATCGTGTCGCTGACCAGACCAATCTGCTGTCGTTGAACGCAGCTATCGAGGCTGAGAAAGCCGGTGAATACGGTGTAGGTTTTGCCGTGGTTGCAACCGAGATACGCCGCCTTGCAGACCAGACTGCCGTGGCCACCTGGGATATCGAACAGATGGTCAAGGAAATGCAGTCTGCAGTTTCGGCGGGTGTGATGGGCATGGAGAAGTTTTCTGAAGAAGTCCGCCGCGGCGTCGATGATGTCCGCCAGGTCGGTTCACAACTGGCCAGCATTATCGAACAGGTCGAAACACTGATACCACGCTTTGAGGAGGTCAACGAAGGTATGATCTCGCAGTCCCAGGGTGGTAACCAGATCCGTGACGCGATTGTCCAGCTGAGTGAATCGGCACAACAGACCGCCGACTCCCTGCGCCAGTCCAACGGCGCCATTATGCAGCTCAATGAAGCCGCCCAGCGCCTCCAGGAAGGCGCCTCCCACTTCCGGGTAAACTCCTGAGGCCGTACCGATGCTGATGCTGTTATTCCAGCTGGGTAACAGTCGCTACGCGGTACCGGCCCGCGAGGTGGTCGAGATTGCCTCGATGGTTGAACTGGAGCCATTGCCCGGTACACCGGACTATATCACCGGCCTGTTCAATTACCGTGGACAGCACGTACCGGTACTGGACCTGTGCCTGCTGATCAACAAACAGGCCTGCTGTAACCTCATCACCACCCGGATGATCCTGGTCGATTTCCCGCTGGTGACAGGGGGGACACGCACACTGGGGTTACTGGCCGAGCGTGTCACAGAGACCATGATAATCGATGAGCAGGACTTTACTGACACCGGCATCCGCATTCCGGATGCACCCTTTATCGGCCGTGCCACACATTCAGAACAGGGACTGGTACAACAGCTGTCCATCACCGAACTGGTGCCTGCGGATGTGCAGTCACACCTGTACCCGGTCGAGGCCGTCTGACGTGACCCTGCCTTCTATCGCACAATTACTGAAAGACCGCATGGGGTTGCACAGCTCCACGGTCGGTTCAAGCACGATCCAGCATGCCATTGAACAACGCATGCGGGATTGCAGTATTGCGGACATTCATGACTATAGAAAAATACTTTCACTTTCCGACACCGAACTGGATGCACTGATCGATACCGTCATCATCCCGGAAACCTGGTTCTTCAGGGACAGGAATCCGTTTGATGCCTTCAAACAATGGCTGCAGGAAGCCTGGCTGCCCGGACATGCCGGCAGTACCCTGCGGATTCTGAGTGTCCCCTGTTCGAGTGGCGAAGAGCCCTACACGCTTGCCATGTGCCTGTCAGACTCCGGCATCCCGCCCCGTAACGCCCATATCGACGCCGTCGATATCAGTTACACCAATATCGAAAAAGCCATCGAGGGCGAATATGGCAGGAATTCGTTCCGTGGGAAACCACTGGATTACCGGGACAGGCATTTTCAGGCCTGCGGGGACCGCTACCGGATCAATAACACTATTCGCGAGTATGTCAGCTTCAAACAGGCCAACCTGCTTGATGGCAGCTTTAGCCGGAATCGTGCACCCTACCACGTTATATTCTGCCGCAACCTGCTGATCTATTTTGACCGCGCAACACAGGATACAGCGATTGATCGCCTCCAGGCACTGCTGCACCCTGACGGGTTACTTTTTCTCGGGCACTCCGAAACCGCATTGTTATTCAACCGGGAATTTACGCCACTGAAAAACCCGCGCTGCTTCGGTTTTTCCCGGTACACTGCCGCAGCGAAAAAAGAACCTTATACATCGGCACGGTCCAGGCAACATACACGACGCCATACAGCCGCGTCAGCCGGCTCACCGGAACCCCTGCCATTCTCTGATATCAGTCCGGCTGTCACCGTAACAACTGCCTCCACGGGCAATAACACGCACAGTGACCTGCTTCAGCAGGCCTTCAGGCTCGCCGATGAAGGACATCTTGGCGAAGCGGCGGAACACTGCGAGGCGCTGCTGACCTCGCAGGACAAACAGGCTGACGCCTATTACCTGCTCGGGCTGATTCGTGAATCGACAGGAAACCTGGCCGAGGCAGAACAGCTGTTACGCAAGGCCGTATACCTCGACCCGGTTCATCACGAAGCCCTGGTACACCTGGGTGTTATCTGTGAACAGCGTGGCGACAGCATTAACGCAGGCCGTTTTCGTGAGCGCGCCTCACGTACGGCAAAACAACTGACCTCCGGTGCAACGAAATGACCACCCGCAATGATAATGATGCACCGCAGCTGGATGATTGCTGGAACCGTATCGGTGTCTGGAGCAAGGACCAGGCAAGCTGCCCGGAACTGGAGCAGGTTATACACTGCCGCAACTGTTCCCTGTACTCGGCTGCCGGGCGCCAGGTTCTGGACCGCCCGACCTCTGCTGACTACCGCCGTGAGTGGACGGAACGCTTTGCCGAGCCACGCACAAAAGAAAACTGCGACACGCAATCAACCCTGCTGTTTCGACTGGGTGATGAGTGGCTGGCACTGCAAAGCAGCTGTATCGACGAAATCACCCCGTTACGTTCTATCCATAGCCTGCCACATACTGAAGGGACGCTGGTCAAGGGACTGGTCAACATTCGTGGCGAACTGAAGCTGTGCGTTTCGCTTGGTGCCCTGCTGCAACTGGACAAAGCACACGAAGACTACATCGATGACCGGGAAATCCATGAACGTATGATTTCCATTTCCCTGGATGACCAGAGCTTTGTATTCCCCGCCAGTGAAGTCCATGGCATTCATCACCACGGCGAAGATGCCTTGCAGGCTTCACCGGTTACGGTATCCCGGTCAAAGTCCAGCTTCACCACCGGGGTCCTGAAATGGCGTGACCGGCACATCGGGGTACTGGATACCGAACTGATTTTCTATGCATTGGCGAAGGGGCTGCAATGAGTGAAGATCTCGGCAACTTTTCGATGCTCGAGCTGTTCCGCCTGGAGGTCGACAGCCAGTCGGCTATCCTGAGTGATGGCCTGTTATCGCTGGAGCAGCAGGCTGACCCTGCAAAACAGCTTGAAGCACTGATGCGCGCATCGCACTCCATCAAGGGGGCTGCACGGATGGTTGACATCGATGCCGGCGTCAAGCTTGCACATGCCATGGAAGACTGTTTTGTGGCTGCCCAGAACAGCGAGCTGATTCTGCAATCGCACCAGATAGACCTGTTACTGGAAGGCGTCGACCTGCTGGTCGCAATATCGAAAAATGAAGCTGAAGCCGAACAGGTTGCCCGGCTTACCGGGAGTATCGTGAACATCGGGTCGCTGGAAGCCCCTGTCAGTGAAACCGGGGCTGACACAATACCCAGCCATGCCGAGCCGGCTGATAATGATGACCTCAACAGCAACCCGGCACCGGACGAAGCAGAAACCAGCGAGGCAGACACAAACGACACAGGGCCACAAACTGCTTCATCTTCCGGCACAGGGGACACCGGGTCCGAGGCGGTTCGTGTCTCTGCCGAAAGTCTGAACCGGCTTGTCGGACTGGCGGGCGAGGTACAGGTGGAAGCACGCTGGCTACACCCGTTTTCCGAAGCACTGCAACAGATAAAACACCGCCAGGCGGAACTGATCGAACTGCTCGACCATCTGAACGACAGCCTGCTGGCCAGCAAGGGTGACGAGTACAGCCGGACACTGGCCGGTGAAATCCATACCAAGGCAAACCGCTGCCGCCACCTGTTATCTGACAGGCTCATGGAACTGGACGACTTCGATCGCCGCCTGCACGGACTGGGAAATCGCCTGCATAGTGAAGTGATTGCCAGTCGCATGCGGCCTTTCTCGGATGCGACGCGTGGCTATCCGCGACTGGTGCGCGACATGGCCCGCCAGCTTGGCAAACAGGTTGAACTGAAGATCGAAGGTCTTGCCACCCAGGTCGACCGGGACATTCTTGAATGTATCGATGCACCACTCAATCACCTGGTACGTAATGCACTCGATCACGGCATCGAAACACCCGAACAACGTCGCGCCGCCGGAAAGCCGGAACAGGCAACGTTAACGATCACTGCGGCACACAACGCCGGCATGCTGTCCATCCAGGTACAGGATGATGGTCGCGGTATTGATATCGGGGCATTGAGAAAAAAAATCGTCAAACGTGGCATGGTTACAGAAGCCATGGCCGCCGACCTGTCGGAAACAGAGCTGCTGGAATTCCTGTTCCTGCCCGGTTTCTCCACACGGGAAGAAGTCACCGAAATATCAGGCCGCGGGGTTGGCCTCGACGTGGTTCACAGCACTGTACAGAAAATGCGTGGTGTGGCACGTGCCACCACTGAACCGGGTCACGGCACCCGCTTCCACCTGCAACTTCCTATTACACTCTCTATTGTACGGGTGCTGCTGGTGGAAATCTGTGGTGAACCCTATGCCATCCCGCTGGCACGTATTGACCGGACACTGAAACTCGATACCAGCCGGATCGAGTCACTGGAAAACCGGCAGTACTTCACCATCGACAACCAGCATATCGGGGTTGTATTCGCCAGCCAGGTCATCGGCTGCAATAGCACATCCGCGGTGGGCGAGGAACTGTCCGTCGTTGTGCTGGGAGAGCGCCTGAACCGTTCCGGTCTGGTAGTTGATCGTTTTATGGGTGAACGCAGCCTGGTGGTACATACGCTGGATCCACGGCTGGGCAAAGTGCAGGACATCAGTGCCGCCAGTGTGCTGGAGAATGGCGACCCCTGCCTCATTATCGACGTGGACGACATGCTGCGCTCTATCGATATTCTTATTGCCGGCGGACGGCTTGACCGCATCAGGGACAGTGAAACCACGACCACCCATACCGGCAAGCGTATTCTGGTTGTCGATGATTCCATTACTGTCCGCGAGGTGGAACGCAATATGCTCGCCACACGCGGCTACCACGTCGATGTCGCTGTCGATGGTATGGATGGCTGGAATGCCGTGCGCATGGGTGATTACGACCTGATTATCAGTGATGTCGATATGCCGCGTATGAATGGATTCGAATTTGTCCGGCTCATCAAACAGGACGACAGGTTACACGGCACACCGGTCATGATTGTTTCATACAAGGACCGTGAAGAAGACCGGCAACGGGGACTGGAAGCCGGTGCAGACTATTACCTCACAAAAGGCAGTTTCCATGATGAAACACTGATTGACGCTGTCGTGGATCTTATCGGTACAGCGGAGTAAGCAGACAACATGATCAGAATTGCCATTGTCAATGATTCCATGCTGGCTGTGGAAAGCCTGCGGCGGGTTCTCAATAACGTACCTGAATACCACTTACTCTGGGTCGCACACGACGGTGAGGATGCGGTAGCCCGCTGCGACCAGCACTGCCCTGACATTATCCTCATGGACCTGGTAATGCCAAAGATGGATGGTATCGAGGCCACACGCATCATCAGCAGCCGCCACGATTGCGCCATTCTGGTGGTTACGGCCATTATTGACGGCTATGCCGGGCGTGTTTTCGAAGCTATGGGCGCGGGAGCACTCGATGCCGTCAGCACACCGGTACTCGGTGCCTCGGGTGACGCAGAAGGTGCCACTTCGCTGGTGCGCAAGATCAAAACCATTGCCCTGCTGATGACCGACAAACCGGTACCTGGCGAAAAGACTGAACCCCGCGGACAGGAATCTTCCATGAACACGCCGGAGGTACCCCTGATCGCCATCGGCGCATCCACCGGGGGGCCGGCTGCACTGCGCGAGATACTCCAGTCCATACCGGCGGGTTCGGGTGTTGCTATCGCGATAGTCCAGCATGTCGATGAGCAGTTTTCCGCCAGTTTCATTAACTGGCTCAATGACTATTCACCCCTGCCGGTACGCGCTGCCCGCCCCGGTGATTACTTTCGTCGGAATGAAGTCCTGGTGTGCGGGCGCGAAGACCACCTGATTATGACACGCGGCGGCAGCCTCGATTACACCCCTTATCCCGCCGAACAGGTGTACCGGCCATCGGTCGACATATTCTTCGAAAGTTTATCAAAACACTATAAAACTCAGTCACTTGCAGTTCTTCTCACCGGCATGGGCAAGGACGGCGCAAAGGGCCTGAAGCTGCTGCGGGAAAAAGGCTGGCATACGCTGGCTCAAGATCAGGCCAGCTGTGCCGTTTACGGTATGCCGAAGGCTGCAAAAGAGCTTGATGCCGCTAGAGAAATTCTGGCACTGGGGGACATCGGACCTGAACTGGCCCGGTGGGCGGAGAAGATGGGGACAATCACCCGGCAGGGTGGCCCCGGGGCAGAAGGGAGCCCGGGGAAAAAGGCCTCTTCC
>JALVCM010000479.1 GCA_027010005.1 Thiohalobacter sp. | reverse complement strand
GGACCTGCAGGTGCCGGCCAGTGCCGAGTTCGTTCTTGAAGGACACATCCATCCCGGGGAGGAAGCCCTGGAAGGTCCGTTCGGCGACCACACCGGTTACTACAATGAACAGGAAAACTTCCCGGTCTTTACCATCGACTGTATTACCCACCGTGAGCAGCCGGTTTATCACAGTACCTATACCGGTCGGCCACCCGATGAACCCGCCATTCTCGGCGTGGCCCTCAACGAAGTGTTTGTCCCGATCCTGCAGAAACAGTTTCCGGAAATCACCGACTTTTATCTGCCGCCCGAAGGCTGCTCCTACCGCATCGCCTGTGTCAGTATGAAAAAACAGTATCCCGGTCACGCCAAGCGGGTCATGTTCGGGGTATGGAGTTTTCTGCGCCAGTTCATGTATACCAAGTTTGTCATTGTCACTGACGATGATGTGAATGTACGTGACTGGAAAGATGTCGTGTGGGCCATGACCACGCGCATGGATCCGGCACGTGATGTCACACTGGTGGAAAACACACCCATTGATTACCTGGATTTCGCCTCACCGGTTTCCGGGCTTGGCAGCAAGATGGGGCTGGACGCTACATCCAAATGGAAAGGCGAAACCTGCCGTGAGTGGGGGCGACCCATCAGTATGGATCCTGACACCCGGGCGCGTGTCGATGCCATGTGGGACAAGCTGGGGATACGCCTGGACTGAGCCCGCGATATTACTGACAACCGGCAAACGACACAGCGGGCATTCGCTTGAGTACGAATGCCCGCTTGAAGTGTCAGGGGTTCAGACGGCTACGCACAACAGGCTGTTATCCCCTTCGGCGCTCACCGCCATTTCCTCGAGGAATTTCAGGACCAGCATGCTGCTCTCTTCCATGCCCTCAAGTTCGCGCAAGGCCTGGCCAACATTGCCTTCATGGTACTGGGCCAGGGCCTCCAGCGCGTGACGATGCACGCCACGATGAGGTTCTTCCAGCTCCCGGTAACCGGGCAGCTTGCTGAAACAGCCCAGGCCTTCACCTTCGTAATACCACTTGCCCAGGCGACAACGCGTGTGATCGGCAAACTCATCGATACTCTTGTCCGACACACCCATCATGACCTGGTAGATGGCAAACTTGTAGACCAGGTGATCGGTCTTCGCGAGTTCGACAAAACTGCGCAACGCCCCTGCCGAGATCACGCTTTCCATCTCCTTGGACAATTCCAGTATCGACCCCATACCGGAACTCGCATCGTTACCGATACTGCTCAGTTCGGCCGACTGGTCCGCCATGGTAGACATTTTTTCCTGCGTGGCGCTGGTTTCTTCCTGGATCTTCGTCACCTGGGATGAAATCTCCTGGGTCGCTTCGTTGGTGCGCTTGGACAGATTGCGCACCTCGTCCGCCACCACGGCAAAACCACGCCCGTGCTCACCCGCGCGTGCAGCCTCGATAGCGGCATTCAGTGCCAGCAGGTTGGTCTGCTCGGATATTTCGGTAATCAGGTTGACGATATTACCGATTGCATCGGCGCGATCGTTCAGCCCTTCCACGTTACTGACCGCCTGATCAACCGTCGAAGACACCTGGCGCAGATTTGTCACCATCAGCTCTGTGCCTTTGCGCGCATCGACAGAAACGGCGGCGGCCTTGATAGCGACCTGCTTTTCACTTGCGAGGCTGTTTGCCAGTGTTGCAAGCGTCGACTGCAG
>JALVCM010000478.1 GCA_027010005.1 Thiohalobacter sp. | reverse complement strand
TTTATTGTCAACGGCGTCGGCTGGCTCAACGAACTGACGCAGGAGCGGTACCGGCAGCCTTTCAGCAACCTCGACACCGCACAACGGGAAACTGTACTTCGCCAGATCGAACAGAGCAGGGCAGGTGAGCGCTGGCTGTCGCTGTTGCTGACGTATCTTCTGGAAGCCTTGCTGGCGGACCCGGTCTATGGTGGTAACCCGGATGGCATCGGCTGGAAGTGGCTGGAACACCAGCCGGGTTTCCCCACGCCGCCGCCAGACAAATCCTGGTACAAACTGGCTGCACCGGTGCGCTACCGGCGCAAGGCCTGATACCCATGGATCGTGATTATGATATCTGTATCGTTGGCAGTGGCGCCGGGGGTGGCCCGGTTGCACTGACCCTGGCACAGGCCGGGTATTCCGTGCTGGTGCTGGAAAAGGGGCCCTGGTTTACAGAAAAAGATTTTTACAAGGACGAACTGGCCTGTTGCCGGCGCAGCGTCTATACGCCTGACCTGGGTGATGAACAGCACGTGCTCGAAGACCTCGACAGCGACGGTGACTGGGTGGGTGAGGCGACGTCGGAGTCGGGCTGGGACTTCTGGAACGGTAACTGTGTCGGTGGCTCATCCAATTTCATGAGCGGATTTTTTTACCGCCTGAAGCCGGAGGATTTTCGCCTGTTGTCGGAGTTCGGGCCGATCGGGGGCGCGAATATTGCCGACTGGCCGATCCGCTACGAGGATATGGAACCCTATTACACGAAAGTGGAAACCGAAGTGGGTATCTCCGGGACATTTGTCGAACACCCGCAGGCGGAACCGCGTTCCACAAAAGACTTCCCTTATCCTCCGACGCGTGAACACCCCATCTCCCGGCACATCGACACAGCGTGCCGAAAACTCGGCTACCACCCCTTACCCACACCGCGCGCGATCCTGTCCAGGCAGACAGGCCAGCGTCGCAGTTGCGAATACTCCGGCTACTGCGGCAGTTATGGTTGTTCCTCCGGCGCCAAGGGCAGCGCGCGGGCGGCATTGCTGAACCGGGCTGTTGCCACAGGTCGTTGTGAAATCCGGCCGCATGCGAAGGTGTACAAGCTGGCCAGTAATGCACAGGGCAGGGTCGTTGCGGCGGAATATTTCGATGCGGATGACACAATCAGGAAAGTCACGGCGAGGATTTTTGTGGTGGCCTGCCAGGCGATTGAAACCAGCCGCCTGCTGCTGGCCTCGACCGGCCCCAAACACCCTGGCGGCCTGGCCAACCGCTATGGCCAGGTTGGTAGAAATCTGCTGTTTTCCGCCGGTGGCGCAGGTACCGGTGATTTTGTCTATGCCGACATGCGTGATGAAGACGCCGAGGCACTGAAAACCCGTGGCCCGTTTGTGAACCGGGGTTTGCAGGACTGGTATTTTATCAATGACAAGGCACTCGGCGGGCGCGCCAAGGGCGGTACGGTGGATTTCCTGTTAAGGCATCCCAACCCGATCGGTAAGGCCGCCGGCGAAAAATGGGGTGATGATGGCAGGCTGGTGTGGGGCCGGCCGTTACAGCAACGATTGAAATCGCTGTTTACCGAGGCGCAGTATCTGCGTTATGAAATCTTTTGTGACTGGCTGCCGACGGATAACTGTTTTGTCAGCCTGGATCCCAGGGTTCAGGATAAATGGAAAACGCCGGTGGCCAGGGTCCGCCTCGGTTACCATGACCACGACCTGAAAGTCGGCCACTACATTAATGAACGCGCCAGAAGGGTACTGGAAGCCATGGGCGCGACCAACGTAAGGTCCAGCATCAGTGGTTCGCCCCCGCAGAATCTCGTTGCCGGGGGCTGCCGTTTCGGCGACAATCCCGAGACTTCCGTGCTGGATGCCGATTGCCGTGCCCATGACGTGGACAACCTGTACGTCACCGATGGCAGTTTTATGCCCACCGGGGGAAGTGTCCCGTATACCTGGACGATCTATGCCAACGCTTTCCGGGTAGCTGACCGGATCAGGGCGAACCTGTAGCGGGGTATCCGTCGCCACTTCGCCTCCACAGGAACTGCATGCAACCCGTCATATCTGTCTCAAACCTGTCCAAGACCTATGCCAGCGGTCACCAGGCACTTAAAGATGTCAGTCTGGATATTGCCCCTGGTGAGATACTGGCACTGCTCGGTCCCAACGGTGCGGGGAAGACCACGCTGATCTCGATTATCTGCGGCATTGTGAATGCCAGTGCCGGTTCGGTCACGGTTGGCGGGCATGATATCGGCAAGGGCTATCGTGTCACACGCAGCATGATCGGCCTGGTGCCGCAGGAACTGACCCTGGGGGCTTTTGAGACAGTATGGAATACGCTGAGCTTCAGTCGTGGTCTGTTTGGCAAGAAGCCCGATCCCGCTTACCTGGAACAGTTGCTCAGGGACCTGTCACTGTGGGACAAGAAGGACAGTGTCCTCATGTCGTTATCGGGGGGTATGAAACGGCGCGTGCTGATCGGCAAGGCCCTGTCGCATGAACCCACGGTACTGTTCCTCGATGAACCCACGGCAGGGGTGGATGTCGAGCTGCGCAAGGATATGTGGGCACTGGTCGAACGCCTGCGCCAGTCCGGGGTCACGATTATCCTGACCACCCATTATATTGAAGAGGCCGAGGCCATTGCAGACCGTGTCGGTGTGATCAATAACGGCGAACTGCTCTTGCTCGATGACAAGCAGGCCCTGATGCACAAGCTGGGTAAACGGCAACTGATTATCGAACTGGAAACGCCCGTGGACAAGGTGCCCGAACGACTGGATGACTGGAGGCTGGAAAAATTGCCTGATGGCAGGCAACTTGTCTATACCTACGATCCTCACATTGAGGACACAGGAATCAACGGTCTGTTGCAGGCCATCACTGAGACAGGCCTGGTTGTAAAAGACCTGCAAACCACACAGAGCAGTCTGGAAGACATCTTTGTCAGCCTGGTCAGGGCAGACGCATGAATACACAGGCCATCCGGGTAATCTACAAGTACGAAATGCTGCGCGCCTGGGAAACGCTGTTGCAGAGTTTTGTTTCCCCGGTACTGTCCACTTCGCTCTATTTTGTGGTATTCGGCTCCGCGATCGGTTCCCGCATCCAGCAGGTCGATGGTGTCCCTTACGGGGCATTCATCGTACCCGGGCTGATCATGCTGGCGCTGTTGACGCACAGTATTACCAATGCCTCGTTTGGTATTTTCTTTCCCCGATTCACCGGCACCATCTATGAAGTCCTGTCTGCACCGATTTCCTTTATCGAGATCCTGATCGGTTATGTGGGCGCGGCAGCGACCAAGTCCCTGATTATTGGTTTGATCATCCTGGTGACCGCCGGGTTTTTTGTGCCACTGGAAATTGCCCACCCGGTGTGGATGGCAGGTTTCCTGGTGCTGACCTGTATTTCCTTCAGCCTGTTCGGGTTCATCATCGGCCTGTGGGCGGATAACTTCGAGAAACTCCAGCTGATTCCATTGCTGGTAATTACACCGCTGGTGTTTCTCGGTGGCAGTTTTTACTCGGTGAGTATGCTGCCGCCGGCCTGGCAGACGGTCACGTTGTTCAACCCGGTCGTATACCTGATCAGCGGGTTTCGCTGGAGTTTTTTTGAAGTCTCGGATGTCAGTGTCGGGCTGAGCCTGTTTATGGTACTGGCGTTCCTTGCCATCTGCCTGCTGGTTATTGGCTGGATGTTCAAAACGGGTTATCGATTGAAACAGTAAAAGCGGGTCATTCAAAAATTCCCGTCATTGCGAGCGCAGCGCGGCAATCTGTTTGAGTTTGGTGCCAGACTTTTATTTTCAAGGGGTCAGAGTACTTGATATTCCTGAATATCAAGTACTCTGACCCCTTGAAAATACAAATAGATTGCCGCGCTGTGCTCACAATGACGGGTGATCCCGGACGTTATTTCATTAAACAATCAATCGCCGCGTTGATCATTTGCAGGCGGTCTGTGTCTCCACCCCGGTCAGGGTGGTGTTCCATGGCAAGGCGCCGCCAGGCCAGCTTGATGGTGTCATCATCCACCGGGTCTTCCAGGCCCAGTTCGGCAAGTGCCTCGCTACGGGTATCGAACTTGCCAAGCTGTTTCCAGAATGAATCAATCAGCCTGCTGATATCGTCTTCCGTTGTATCGTCGAGATTGTTCCAGTCCAGGTAGTAACTGCGTAGCAGGTCCGGTGTCGTCAGCGCAACATCGCCTGCTGACCACGGCAGGTAACGGATACTCAGTGGGCCGATTTCCAGCAGGCCCTGTTTTGATTCCGCCAGCCTGTCCCTGAGCGTGTAAAGGGCATTGAAGAGCAGAAAGTGGGCGCGGAACAGGTGTACCGGTTCGGCAGGAGGCGGGGGGAGGAAGTCAAAAAAACCTCGCGACTTCAATGCATGAATCAGGTCGTGCTCCCGAATCCCGGCCGGGTGGGCATCGAGTTCCTGCTCGATTGCAGTGAAAAAGATATCGGGTAATCTGGCGTGACTGGCTGGCATTGCCGCATTATACCCGGCTTGTATGTTCTGGCACCCCGGCAAAACAGATTCAGGCAGGGACCAGAGCACAGGACTGTACTCTGGTCCCTTGTGCGTACTTGCCTAGGCAGCGTTTGGCCGGCGTCCTATGGCATCGATACTTTCAGGCGCGGTATTTGCCCAGTGCGGATCGTTCCTCAAGCGGTCAAAGTAAGCGTTTACCCGCGGGTAGCCGGACCAGTCAAAGGGAATCATGTCCTTGAAGCCTTCAATATTGACAATGGAATAATCTGCCAGAGTAATACTGTCACCGACGACATAGTCACGATCGGACAGGTGATCTTCCAGTGTGCGTGAAAAGGTATTTAATGATTCTGCGGCAGCATCGACAACAGCCTGGTCTGGCTGTTTCTGGAAAAATGTTGGCTTGAAGACTGTCTCTGAGGCAATCGTCGCCAGTGCGTTATTGAAGTGTGCCAGTTCCCAGCACTGCCAGCGGATAATGTCCGCGCGGGTGTGTGGATCCTGCGAGAAGAGGGTGTTGTCGGGCACCTTGTCGGCCAGGTACTGCATAATGGCGTTGGATTCCCACAGTGTGAAATCACCATCAACAAGTACCGGAACACGCCCGTTCGGGTTCATGGCAATGAATCCGGGTTCTGCCAGGTCGCCCTCCACCAGACCCAGGTATTCGATATCTGCGGTAATATTGAGATTGTTGAGCGTGGCCTGTACCTTGCGGCAGTTTCCGGATCCTGCAACGACGTATAGTTTCATCGGGTTTTCCTCCCTGGTTAAAAGCTTGCGAAAAGCAAGTAGTCGAAGTATAGGCTATTACTTGTATAATGCAAGTATTAATTTGAAGGTATGAATAATGGTGTGTGACGAGAAAAAACGGCGATCAAAATGCCCGGTGACCTTTGCCCTGGATCAACTGGGGGACAAGTGGAGCCTGCTCATCGTGCGTGACCTGATGTTCCACGGCAAAAGGACCTATGGCGAGTTCCTTGAATCCGATGAAGGGATCGCTACCAATGTGCTGGCGGATCGCCTGAAGCGTCTCGAAGCCGAGGGTATTATCGAAAAGACCCGTGACCCGGAAAACAGGCGCCGGGTGTTATACAGTCTCACCGACAAGGGCTTTGACCTTACGCCCTTGCTGATGGAAATGGTGCTCTGGAGTGCGAAGTACGATGCGGACACTGCTACCCCGAAAGCCATGCTCGACCGGATGGAGAATGACCGGGCGGCATTTATCCAGGAAGTGCGTGAGGGGATGAAGATCTAGACAGGCCCGGTTGTTGCTGTACGTGCCAGTTCAATGAACGACAACATATAAGTTGCCGACCGGTCAGTGCTGCGTACTGCTGCATACAGCGTACCGAACATACCTTTTTCTCCAAGTGAGCGTACAGACAGGCGGTGTTGTTGTACCGGTTCACGTACGACCCAGTCCGGTAACACTGCCACCCCGCGCCGGCTGGCGACCAGTTGCAGGATGATTGCGGTCAATTCCGCCTGGCGTACGGCGGCAGGTTCGATGCCGGCCGGTTGCAGCAGCCGGGTAAAGACGTCCAGGCGCTTGCGTTCGACGGGGTAGGTGATCAATGTCTGGTCGGTAAAGTCGGTGGCTTCGACATAATTTTTCCCCGTCAGGGGGTGATCGCGTGCCAGCACCAGTAATGCCTGGTAGTCGAATAATGGTTCGAATAGCAGATCACTTTGTGACACCGGGTCTGAACTGATGACCAGGTCCACGATACCATTCTGCAGTGCGGGTATAGCGTCAAAACTTACGCCCATGCGGATGTCCACTTCCACCTCAGGCCAGCTTTCCCGGTAACGGTCCAGAACCGGCAACAACCATTCGAAGCAGGCGTGACACTCGATCGAGATGTGCAGGCGGCCGGCTTCACCCTGAGCAACACGTTTCAGTTCGGTTTCTGTCTGTTCGACGCCCGGTAATACCCGCCGCGCCAGGTCCAGTAGTTTGTGCCCTGCCGGTGTCAGCTTCAGGGGTCTGGTCGAGCGCAGGAACAGTGCGGTTTCGTAGTAGTGCTCCAGTGCCTTGATCTGGTGCGACAGCGCCGACTGGGTCAGGTGCAGGCGCTCGGCCGCGCGTGCCAGGCTGCCGGTTTCATCGATGGCAACAAGACTGCGCAGGTGTCTGAGTTCAAGCAACATAATGAATATAATTCATAGTAAAAGATAAAAATATGAAATTGAAACAATACTAGACCCTCCCCATACTGCCGTGCAAGTCAAAACAATCACAGGGCAGGGCTATGAGCACCACACACAACCTCGGGTTTCCGCGTATCGGCGCACAGCGTGAACTGAAGCGGGCAGTCGAAGCCTACTGGAAAGGGGAAATCGATCGAGAACAACTGCTACAGACCGGCAGGATATTGCGCGAGCGTCACTGGGCCCTGCAGGCTCAGGCCGGACTGGATCTGATTCCGGTCGGAGATTTCAGCTGGTACGATCAGGTGCTGGATATGTCCTGCCTGCTGGGTGCCGTTCCGCCACGTTTTGAACACCCTGGTGGTGAGGTTGATCTGGATACCCTGTTCCGCATGGCGCGTGGC
>JALVCM010000477.1 GCA_027010005.1 Thiohalobacter sp. | reverse complement strand
GCGGGTATCGGTCAGGCGTGACCAGAGAATAGGGTGCATCTCGGCCATGTTGGAACCCCACAGCACAAAAGCGTCGGCGTGCTCCAGGTCGTCATAACAGCCCATGGGTTCATCGGCACCAAAGGCGCGGATAAAACCGCCTACGGCCGATGCCATGCAGTGACGTGCGTTGGGGTCGATGTTGTTGGAGCGGAAACCTGCCTTGTAGAGTTTGGAGGCTGCGTAACCTTCCCACACGGTCCACTGCCCGGAGCCGAACATGCCGACGGTCGATACAATTTCTTCCGGTGGTTTGCCCTTGTTACGCGCCTTGTCGTTCTTCAGCGCCGCCTTGAATTTCTCTTCCATGACATCGAAGGCTTTTTCCCAGCTGACCGGTGTGAAATCACCTTCCTTGTCGTATTTGCCATTACGCATGCGCAGCAGCGGCTGGGTAAGCCGGTCCTTGCCGTACATGATCTTGGACAGGAAATAACCCTTGATACAGTTCAGACCACGGTTGACCGGTGCATCCGGATCACCCTGGGTGGCCACTACACGTCCATCCTTGGTTCCGACCAGCACGCTGCAGCCCGTACCACAGAACCGGCACGGTGCCTTGTCCCACCGAATAATGTCCTTTGACTTTGCCAGCGCCTGACTGACGCCGGGAACAGTAACACCCGCTGCGGCCGCCGTTGCCGCAATGGCATTGGTCTTGATGAATTCTCGCCTGGTCAGTTTCATTGTTCGGCCTCCTGTTGACCCAAATCTTCAAACTGGTGATAGACCATCGATGCAGACAGTACGCCCGGCACGTCCTGCATGTGCACAAGCAGATCCGCGATATCACGCTCGCCCGGTTTCTCGATGGTGACCACCAGACGTCCGTCTTCATTGGCACCGTGTACCTCGACACCCTCCAGCTGTTCCAGCGTTTGCCAGACGTTGTTGATGTTGTCGGGGAAAGTCCGTACCACTACGCCACTGATATTCATGCTGTCTCCTCGCGCCGAAGCGGCTGGATAGATAACGCCTGCACCGGGCAGGGCGCCTGGCAGGCACCGCATCCGTTACAGGCAGAAAGATCGATGTTCGGCAGGGCCACGCCGCCGATACGTGGTTGCACACGAATGGCGCGTGATTCGCAGGGATCTGCGCAGGCACGGCACTCAACGCCACGGTAGGCGAGACAGTTGTCTGTGTTGAGCGAGGCCCTGAGGTTCCAGGGTGCCTGGCCAGGTGATATGTGTAATGCAGCCGGGGTACAGATTCGCACGCAGTCTTCACAAAACAGGCATTCTCCGCGACCGAAATCAAGGTACGGAAAGCCGCCGCGACCTTTGTGAATAATGCCTGTGGGGCAAGCGCTTATGCAGTCTCCGCAACGTGTACAGAGAGAGGTAAACAAGGCTTCCTCACGAGCCCAGGGCGGCCGCAGGGGGGCTGAACGCCCACTGAGATCACCGCGCAGGAACTGCATTCTGCTGATCGTGGTAACCATGCCCGCCTCGACATTAGCTAATTAGATGATTCTAATCTAGCTCCGGGCTCAGAGGATGGCTTTGACCTGGATCAAGTGAAGGAGTGATGGAATCTATTGCCACCAGAGCGACAGTAGTGGCACGTAGGTGACTATCCCGAGCCACACCAGCATCAGCAGGAGGAAGGGCAGAGTCGACCGGAACAGGGTGAGTACCGGTTTTTCGAAACGTTGAC
>JALVCM010000476.1 GCA_027010005.1 Thiohalobacter sp. | reverse complement strand
CAGTCACTGCCGCTCAGCGGGCGGACGGTCATTGATATCGGCGCCAACAAGGGTGTGTACAGTTACTGGTTGTCACAGGCTGTCGGGCCACAGGGCAGGGTGATTGCCTTCGAGCCACAGCCCGAGCTGGAAAAACACCTGCAGGATGTCGTTCGCAGTTTTTCCCTGTCCAACGTCAAGCTGGTGTCCTGTGCGCTGTCGTCACAACCCGGCGAGGCCAGCCTCTACCGGCGCCGGGCAGGCGCGGGGGATGCTTCCTTCGAGGCCATGCCGGGTGGTGAAGCCGTTACTGTGCCCTGTACCACGCTGGATGATTTTGTTGCGGATTCCGGTCTGGACGAGGTGGCCTATATCAAGTGTGACGTCGAGGGACACGAACGGGCCGTGCTCGAGGGTGCTGAAGACACCCTGAAGCGGTGGCTACCGGTGTTGCAGGTGGAATGCCATCACCGGGAGGCCGCGCAGGGGGATGTGTTCGCCTTCCTGTCGGGGCTTGGCTACGAAGGATTCTTTATCCAGGACGGGCAGCGAATTCCCTGTGCTGAATTTGCCCGTTATCCCTGCCGCAAGGCGACCACCGACCACCGCAACTACCTGTTCGTCCCCGCGCAGGTCCGGGTCGGGGAAACAAACCCGGACGGGTAGTGTATAATGCGGCGTTTTATTGATGTCGTGGGGTAAAACCCATGCTGTTCAGGGTGTTAGAGCTTTTTTGACCATGCCTTCTTACCAGACCGACGATCTGAGAATTGTTGAAATGCGCGAAGTGGTTCCCTATGCGGAACTGCAGGCCGAATTCCCGGTGACGGAAGCGGCGGCGCGCACCACCCATGATACCCGTCAGGCCATACACCGCATTCTGCGCGGTGAAGATGACAGGCTGCTGGTGATTGTCGGTCCCTGCTCCATCCACGATCCTGCTGCAGCACTGGAATACTGCGACCATCTGAAGGCCGCGCGTGAACGGCTGTCTGATGACTTGCTGATTGTCATGCGTGTGTACTTTGAAAAACCCCGCACCACGGTTGGCTGGAAGGGCCTGATCAACGATCCGGACCTCGATGGCAGTTTCAATATCAACAAGGGTCTGCGACTGGCGCGTAAGCTGCTGCTGGAACTCAACGACAACGGGATTCCTGCCGCGACGGAATATCTCGACCTGATGTCGCCACAATACGTTTCGGACCTGATCAGCTGGGGTGCGATCGGTGCGCGTACCACGGAAAGCCAGGTGCACCGTGAACTGGCCTCCGGCCTGTCCTGTGCAGTAGGTTTCAAGAATGGAACCGATGGCAGTATGCGGATTGCCATCGATGCGATTCGTTCCGCTTCCCAGCCACACAATTTCCTGGCACTGACCAAGCAGGGACGTTCGGCCATTTTCTCAACCGCCGGAAACGAGGATTGTCATATCATTCTGCGCGGTGGCCGTGAACCGAACTATGATGCCGCAGGGGTTGCCAGTGCATCGGAACAGCTGGAAAAAGCCGGACTGCCGGCGCGGCTGATGATCGATTTCAGTCATGGCAACAGCAGCAAACAGTTTAAACGCCAGTTGATTGTCGGTGAGGATGTAGCGGGACAGATTGCAGCCGGTGACGGGCGTATCATGGGTGCCATGATCGAAAGTCACCTCAAGGAAGGTCGCCAGGATTGTATACCGGGTGTCGAACCGGAGTACGGCAAGAGTATTACCGATGCC
>JALVCM010000475.1 GCA_027010005.1 Thiohalobacter sp. | reverse complement strand
GCTGTCCGACGACAACCGTATCAAGATCCTGTCGGAGCCTCCCAACCGTGGGCTGATCTTTGATCGCAACGGTGTCATCCTCGCCGACAACCTGCCGTCCTACCGGCTGGAGATCACACCCGAACAGATACACGAAGACATGGATGCGGTCGTTGACCGGCTCGCCACACTGGTGACGATCCGAGACATCGACCGCAAGCGTTTTGACAAACTGAGAAAACGCACGCCAGTGTTCAAACCGGTACCGCTGCGTTTTCATCTCAGTGACGAGGAAGTCGCCCGCTTTGCCATCGACCGTCACCGCTTCCCCGGCGTGGAAATCGTTGCCGGTCTGTCGCGCCATTACCCGCATGGCCCCCTCGCCTCACACGTAGTCGGTTACGTCGGGCGCATCGATGAGCGTGACCTGCAGCGTATCGACAATTCCGACTACAGTGGCACCACGCATATCGGCAAGGTCGGTATCGAGCGCACCTATGAAGACCGCCTGCACGGTACGGTGGGGTTTCGCCAGGTCGAAACCAATGCCGAGGGGCGCGTACTGCGCACGCTCATCCGCACACCGCCGATTCCGGGTGACAACCTCTACCTGACCATCGACCTGGAACTGCAGAACATTGCCGAACAGGCCTTCGGTGACCGTTCCGGCGCCGCTGTCGCCATCGACCCGGACAGCGGGGAAGTGCTGGCCCTTGTCAGCAAGCCCACCTACGACCCCAACCTGTTCGTCAACGGTATCGACACGGCAACCTACGCGACACTGCGTGACGATGACAAGCAGCCCCTGTTCAATCGCGCACTGCGCGGCCAGTACCCGCCCGGCTCCACCCTGAAACCCTTCGTGGGACTGGGCGGACTGGAACAGGGTATTACCAGCACTCACGCACATACCTTCTGTCCGGGGTATTACCAGCTGCCCGGCAAGGAACGCAAGTACCGGGACTGGAAGCGCAGCGGCCACGGCACGGTGGACCTGACCAATGCCATCGCCCAGTCCTGTGATGTCTATTTCTACGACCTGGCGTTATCCATGGGCATAGACCGCCTGTACAGCTTTCTGTCACTGTTTGGTTTCGGCAGCCGCACCGGCCTGGACATCAGCGGTGAACTGCCGGGGCTGATGCCGTCCCGCGAATGGAAACGCGCCGTACGTAACCAGCCCTGGTTCCCGGGAGAAACACTGATTACCGGTATCGGCCAGGGCTTTGTGCTGACCACACCCGTCCAGCTGGCCAGTGCCACCGCAACGCTGTCCAGATACGGTCACCGGGTCAAACCCCATATCGTTGTCTCGACCCAGTCCTATGACGACCCCGAACTGTCTCCCGTCCCGATTGAAACCGTTCTCGACATCCCGATCGAGGATCGGCACAACTGGGATGCCGTCATTCATGCCATGCGTGAAGTGGTACACGGCCGGCGTGGCACTGCGCGCAAGATTGGTGTGGGTGCCAAATACGACATTGCCGGTAAAACCGGTACAGCACAGGTCTTCGGTCTGAAAAAAGAAGAAAAATATGACGCCAAAAAACTCGCCCGAAAACTGCACGACCATTCCCTGTTTATTGCCTTTGCCCCGGTCAAAAAACCGCGTATTGCAGTCGCCGTCATCGTTGAACACGGCGGCAGTGGCAGCGCGGTGGCCGCACCGATTGCACGAACCATTCTCGACCAGTACCTGTCAAAGCCTGCATCATGAGTA
>JALVCM010000474.1 GCA_027010005.1 Thiohalobacter sp. | reverse complement strand
GCCATCTCCCTGCTACTGGTCTGGCTGATGGCGACAATCAGTTTCCGTTCAGCGATTGCCGGGACGATTGCGTTGTTACCGGTCGTAACAACGATCCTGATGATCTATGCGGTGATGGGCTTCAGTGGCATCTGGTTGTCCGTCGGTACTTCGATGTTTGCAGCGATCTCGATTGGTCTGGGTGTGGATTTCTCTATCCACACCATCGAACGCCTGCAAAGTCTGCTGCGTGATACACGGCTTTCCCTTAACGAAGCAATCCTGAAACTGTATCCATCCACCGGCCGTGCCTTGCTGTTCAACTTCGCCGCACTGGCACTGGGCTTCGGCGTTCTGACAACCAGCAAGGTGGTGGTGCTGCACGAATTCGGTGTGCTGGTGGCCGTTGCCATTGCGACCAGTTTCCTTTCCAGTATGACGGTAATACCGGCGCTGGTGAAGGTGTTCAGGCCCAGGTTCCTGTGGCAGGGAAACAGGAACGCTGTTGCTGCTATCCCACAAACACAGACTGCAAACTGACAGTCAAGGAGGTAATGATGAAAGCCCTGACCAACACGTTACGATACGGACTCACTGTGGCACTGGCCATTACTGCTGCACCTTTTTCGGCCATGCTGCAGGCAGCAGACTGGCCAACGGGTGATGAAATCGCGCAGCGTATTAATGCCCGGGATGAAGGTGAGGCGGTTTCACGGAATCTTACCATGGAGATGATTGACCGTCGCGGCAAGAAACGTGTGCGTGAAACCCGCGGTTTCCGAAAATATTATGGCGATGAAAAACGTAGCGTAATTTTTTACCGGAAACCCAGGAACGTAAAAGATACAGCGTTTATGACCTACGATTACCCGCAAGCCACCGTGGACGACGACCAGTGGCTGTACCTGCCGGCAATGCGGAAGGTCAGGCGCATCTCGGCCTCGGACCGCGGGGACTATTTTCTTGGCACTGATTTCACCTACGAAGATATCAAACTTGAGTCCAGGGTCTCCATCGAAGACTACACCCGCAAGACCGTCGGCGAGGATGAGGTGGATGGCCATCATTGCTATGTTGTCGAGGCGTTGCCGGTTGATGCGGAAACCGCGAAAGAGCTCGGTTATAGCCGTGTCGAGCAATGTGTCGATGATGCGATCTGGATGGTACGTCGCAGCCGGTTCTGGGATACCCGCGGGAAGTTGTTAAAAACAATCTACATCAGAGACATTCGCCCGGTGCAGGGAATCTGGACCCAGCATCGCCTTGAAGTTGAAAATCACAAGACCGGGCATCGTACCGTCTTTACTTTCAGCGAGGTTGATTATGCGCAAGGCGTCCGTGATGACATCTTTACCCGGAAGGCGATCCGGCGTGGACTATAGCCGGATGACCTGAGCTGATGCAGACCAGGAAAAAGGCGGGATTGCTATTACTGTGGGAGGTATTATCCAGTCCTGTCCTGGCAGTGGAATTTGATGTATCGGGTATCGCACGTGGTCAATGGGCCATCGATACTGAAGATGGCAGCGGCCAGGCGTTTGAGCTGGCACTGGAGCCCGAGCTTGCCAGTCGATTTAATACTGGCTGGAAACTGACTACCATCGCTCGACTACGGGCTGAAACGGTCGACGGGCTCCGACCCGGAGACGTGGATCGGGACAGCTACCGTCAGGCCAGTCGGCCGGGGCTTGTCGGACAGGAACTGGAAGCCGAATTGCGGGAGT
>JALVCM010000473.1 GCA_027010005.1 Thiohalobacter sp. | reverse complement strand
ACATAAAGTGATCTGAGTTCACCGGAAAATGATGCCAGTGCCTGCAACAGCAGAGTGGATTTCCCGATACCCGGGTCACCACCGATCAGCACCACGGAGCCACTGACTAGCCCCCCTCCCAGCACACGGTCCAGTTCCTGGACACCGACAGAGACTCGCGTCTCCTGGCCTGGCCTGACCGCGCCCAGGCTCTGGATTTGCGCACCGGCCTGCCCGGTATAACTGGTGTAGCGTGATTTGGCGGCATCACCCGCGACCACGGCAAGTGCCTCGCTCATACAGTTCCAGCCACCACAATCGCTGCACTGTCCTGCCCATTTCGGGGCCAGGGCACCGCATTCACTGCACTGGTACTGGAGTTTGGGTTTTGCCATGGCGTTGCTGTATCCAACCATTATTGTGTTTAAAGACAGGAGTGTACCTTCAGGCACACCCGTATAGCCAACGTACAGGGCTATGCGCACATAGCCTCAACAGGATTGTACAACATCGGACATTTCTGGCACCCTTGGTTACAAAGGCGTCACAGGAAAAAATTTCGGCTGTACACGGGAGAAGGCAGAACGTGGAACATAGCAATGACGATATTCTTCAACGCCGGCTGCAGCATCTCAAGGTAACCGGCGACCCGGCACGTAATGCTGTCTGGGTGGAATTCAAATTCAGCGGCCGACCCTGTTTTACAACGGCCCTGCTCGACGACCTGATGGTTGCACAGCACTCAATCCGCACCATAGCACAACAACAATATCATTCCGGTATCCAGAACCGCCTCCAGTTCCAGATACTTGCCTCATCAGACACACGCGCATTCAACCTTGGCGGTGATCTGACTCACTTTATCGAACTCATCGAGACACATGATCGTGACGGCCTGCTGGCCTATGCTAAAAGCTGTATCGACATCCAGTTTGCCTCGGTAACACACTATGACATTCCCTTTACCACGATTGCGCTGGTACAGGGTGAGGCACTGGGCGGTGGCTTCGAGGCCGCACTTTCAAACAACGTTATCATCGCAGAAGAATCAGCCCGTTTCGGATTCCCCGAGCTAAGTTTCGGGATGTTCCCCGGCATGGGCGCCATTTCTCTGCTGACACGCAAGATCACACCCGCCATGGCGCGCCGACTGATCATGGATCGACGCGTACACACCGCAGAAGAACTTTACGACATGGGGGTTATCGACGTGCTGGCCGCTGACGGGGAGGGCCGTGAGGCGGTTGCCAATTACACGCAGCGCCACAACGATATTGCCCCGGGACTGCACGGCTTCCAGGCTGCTGTCGACCGTGCCATGCCTGTCAGCTATGACGAGCTGTACGATATTGTGGAGCACTGGGTCGATACGGCACTGCAACTCAGTGAAAAGAACCGCAGGCTGATGAGCTACTTCGCCCGCGCACAGAGCCGGCAACAACGGACCCAGCATCCCCCGCTGGTCATCAACCGCAGACACCCCTCGTCGACGTAACAGATCAACCCGTCTTGCGCGGACTGTTTACACGTTTTCGCAGGGCCTCAAGTGCCATGTCCGTCGCCTGACGTAACGCCACGAGCTGATCAATCCCCTTTTCCAGGAAATCCTGCTCTGTCATGTTCTGTGCCTGCGCACTCAACGAGGCCAGTTGCTGCAACCCCAGGTACATGGCCGCCCCTTTCAGTGCATGTGCGCTGTCACGAAAAGTCACCAGATCATGATTTA
>JALVCM010000472.1 GCA_027010005.1 Thiohalobacter sp. | reverse complement strand
GATCCCTTCACGTTACCTGGTATTTATGCCGGGCGCGGACAATGTGGGTGTTTCCCAGCGCATCGAGGATGAGGCGGAACGCCAGCGTCTTCGCGAGGCCGTGCTGGAGTCCCGGGGCGAGCAGGGTGGCGGCTTTATTCTGCGTACCGCCGCAGAAGATGCCACATCGGAAGCCATTGCGTCCGATCTCGAGTTCCTGCAGCGCCTGTGGGCATCGATCCAGGAAAATATCGGCAAGGCCGGTCCCGGGCAAGTGGTTCACGAAGATCTGCCACTGGCTTTACGCGTATTGCGCGACATATCCGATGCCGAGGTTGAAAAGTTGCGTATCGATTCGCGAGAAACATTTCAGCGCGTGGAAAACTTTGTTGCACAGTTTACCCCGGCCCTCAGTGACAAGCTCGAATACTACCCGGGCGAACGTCCGATCTTCGACCTGTATGGCGTAGACGATGAAATCCAGAAAGCACTGGAACGCAAGGTGCAGCTCAAGTCCGGTGGTCACCTGGTTATCGACCAGACCGAAGCCATGACAACCATCGATGTAAACACCGGGGCCTATGTCGGTCACCGTAACCTGGAAGAAACGATTTTCAAGACCAACCTGGAGGCCGCGCAGGCCATGGTGCGCCAGCTGCGGCTGCGTAACCTCGGCGGTATTATCATTGTTGATTTCATTGATATGCAGAATGAGGATCACAAGCGCCAGGTGATTCGTGCGCTGGAAAAACATATCGAGCGCGACCACGCCAATTGCCATATCAGTGAAATATCCAGTCTTGGCCTGGTACAGATGACGCGCAAGCGCACCCGTGAAAGCCTCGAGCATATTCTTTGTGAAACCTGTCCGACCTGCGGCGGGCGTGCCTCGATCAAGTCGGCCGAGACCGTCTGTTACGAAATCTTCCGTGAGATCCTGCGTGAGGCGCGCCAGTTTGATGCGGAACAGCTACTGGTACTGGCCTCCCAGGACGTGGTTGACCTGTTGCTGGACGAAGAGTCCACCAGTCTCGCCGAGCTGGAAGCGTTCATTGGCAAGCCGATCAAGTTCCAGGTCGAGTCGCTGTATTCCCAGGAGCATTTCGACGTTGTTCTGTTGTAGGCACATGGAACTGTTCTTTCTTTCTGCAACGGCATTGCCTGTTCGATACCAGGGTCACGGCTGATGGCATTGCGCCGGCTGGGACGTATGCTGTGGTGGATGGTTGCCAGCATTATTGTCGGGCTGGCAGTTGCACTGAGCGCGGCGCGTTTACTGTTACCTGGCATGGCCGAATACCGGGAGCAGGTCGAGATGCTGGTCGAGGGTGTTCTCGACAGGCCCGTGGAAATCGGCTCGATGGATGCAGCCTGGTACCGGTTTTCACCGGTGCTGAGGCTGCAGCAGGTCGTCATCCATGACGACAGGTTTCCCGGCGGGCAGCTGGATGTCGGTGAAGTGCAGGTCGGGCTGGATATTATTGATTCACTGTTACGAAAAAAATGGCTGACGTCAGGTATCCGTATTATTGGTCTGCAACTGGCCGTGCAGACCCGTCTCTCGACGAGCCAGGGCAACAATACGAGCCTGGAAGCCTTTTACTGGTTGATGCACCAGAAAAGTGTATCACTGGAACAGGTCACACTCGACTGGCAGGACCCCGGCCTGTTCGAACAACCCCTTCACCTCACTGAGCTTTCGGCACAGTTCAAAAGTGACGGCTGGC
>JALVCM010000471.1 GCA_027010005.1 Thiohalobacter sp. | reverse complement strand
GCATTCAGGCCATTGGTTGCTGATTTGAGCAGACCGTCAATCCCCTTGGCCGCACGCGGGTTCCAGGCTGCCTTGTCACCCACCCTGGGCGCACCCGCAACACCGGTGCCGTGACAGGCCATGCAAGTACCACTGTAGACGTCCTTGCCCGAACGTGGACCGGCCGCTGCAGCCGGCGCTGCCGCCGCCGCAGGTACATCCCCCACATTCACCTCACCGACCGGCTTGATATTTTCCAGAATCCTGGCCTGCATACGCGGGTTAGGGCCTGAGTCATCTTTATCACTGGTCACCATGTTTGCCACGAAGTAGAACCCGATGGCTATAACAACCAGCACCAGGATTATGCCGGCGAAGCTCTTCGCCAGAGCCTTGTCATGTTCACTCACTTGATTCTCCTGAAATTCAGTAGGTTAAGGTATTTTTGTGCGTGGCGTGAAGCGGAAAACGCCCCCACAAGATGGAAATCCGGGCGGCAAGTATAGCGGCAACAGCATATTGTGAAAAGAATAGCCCCCGGTGACAGTAAAGTATCCGGGCCACTCGCCGCTAACGGATTCGAGGGAACGCTAACGGCGGGCGGACTGCCCCGAGGTTATCGCCATGAATATCGACGCACAGTTCCCGCAACCCCTTGCCCCGGCACTCAGCCAGCGCCCGCTCGACAAACCGGTCGAGCAGACCACCACTCGTCCGGTGGAAAACCCCCGGCCTTCCGACGAGATATCCGACAAGCCCCAGCGCGAAGCGAGCAAAACCCGTAACGAGGAAGAGGTCTCCGGCAATGAGGACGGCCGTACCCCACGTAACGAATCGGAGCTGAGTGAAGACGAAAAAGCCGAGGTTGAAAAACTGCGCACACGCGATCGCGAAGTGCGTGCACACGAAGCGGCACACAAGGCTGCCGCCGGCAGTTATGCACGGGGTTCTGCACAGTTCAGCTTTGAAGACGGCCCGGACGGACGACGTTATGCCGTAGGCGGCGAAGTCAGTATCGACACATCGAAAATCAGTGGCGATCCCGAGGCGACCATCCGCAAGGCTCAGACGATTCGTCGTGCCGCCAACGCCCCCGCACAGCCCTCCGGGCAGGACCGTAGCGTGGCCGCCCAGGCCACTCAAATGGAAAGTGAAGCACGAGGTGAACTGCTGGAAACAAAAAGCAGCACAGCGGAAGGTGGTCGTACAGAACCGGCATCAGAAACCAGCCGCTCCACACCGTCATCCACCGAAAACCGTATTCAGAATGCAAGTACCGAACCTGCCCCTGTCGGTGACCTGCTTGATGTGATTGTCTGAGGAAACCCGTGATGAAGATTGAAGGCGCACTCTCCCAGGCCATAACCGGCATCCAGCGTGGCCTCTCCAGTGCACGCGACAATGCTGCAAAAATTGCCAATGCCGACAGTGGCAATCCTGCTGACCTGGTCGAACCCATGGTCGGCCTGAAACTTGATTCACTCCAGGTCCGGGCCTCGGCCGAAGTCCTCAAGGCCGTCGATGAAATGCTCGGCTCGCTGTTCGACGAAGAAGCCTGACCCTCACCCGGATTTCCTGTAGCGCCGGCCGCCCGGTTGGCGGTATCATTCGCCCTCGCATTGACACGCGCCCGTAGCTCAGTTGGATAGAGTATCGGTTTCCGAAACCGAGGGTCACAGGTTCGAATCCTGTCGGGCGCGCCATTTACCGCAAAACCCCCTACGAAATACGGCTTCCCTGG
>JALVCM010000470.1 GCA_027010005.1 Thiohalobacter sp. | reverse complement strand
TAATCTTGTGTATTTTAGTGTCTACACTCACCTGATTGGTATACTCATAACACAGTTTCGCTCACAGGGAGCCGCAGGCCATGAAAAACCTCATCAAGAGCAGTGTGCTGGGCCTGTTTCTGCTGACAGCCTGTACGAGCCTGATGGTGCAGACCGACTTTGACACAAGTTACAACTTCTCAAAACTGAAGACTTATGCATGGCTTGAAGACAAGGCGCCCAGCGACGATATCCGTATTAATAACAGTCTGATTATCAAACGGGTAGTCAACGCAGTAAATCATAACCTGCAATCCAGGGGCTATACACTGGTAAGCAAGGATAAAGCGGACTTTTTCGTCAACTGGTTCGGTTATATCCGGAACAGGATCCAGCAGGAGACCATTGACAGCTATTACACGCACCCGGGTTACACTGTCACGACCTGGGAGCACAGCGCTTTCTCCCGCACTTATACCTTCGAGTACCAGGAAGGCACACTGATTATCGACATACTTGACAGTAACAGTGGGCAATTGATCTGGCGCGGCACAGGCCGGGATTACCTGGAAGAAAATGAGACCCCGGAGAAAATCACCGAAAGGATCAACCGGACCGTGGCCGGAATCCTGAAAAACTTCCCGCCCGGGAGACAACAGGCACACTGATACTCATTCAAAGCATGAATTCATACCACATGGGCAAGGTCAGCATGCTCAGTGCCGTGGTAATCGTCACCGCTGCTGCATAAAGACTGATATCCAGGTTGTAGCGGTCACAAAAGACTATACCCAGTACCATACTGGGCATAGCGGTCTCCATGACCACTGCCGCTCTCCATTCACCGGACAAACCGATAGCCGATGTAAACAACACGATAATGGCAGGGATGATCAACAGGCGTACCAGCACGACCGGGATGACGGATGGCAAGGTACGCCATTGTGCCCGGTTCCACTCCAGGCTAAGCCCCAGGCTGAACAACATCAGTGGCACAACACCCCGGTCGAGCAGCCCAAGCAAGCCATCGATGGTCGTATTACCGGGGACTTCCGCCAGGTTCAGCAATACCGCCACGAGCGCTGCCCACAGGGCCGGGATACGCAGCAGTTCCCGCATCATGCTATGCACTCCCACCCGCGCGTCGCCATAGTGCGCAGCCACCAGGACACCCAGCGTGAACAACAGCGGCGTACAGGCAAACAGGTCGTACTGTATTGCCACACTGCGCGCCCATGGCCCGAAGGCCGCTTCCAGTACAGGCAGGCCGAGATAGGTCGCATTGGGAAAGGTTGCCGCCAGGATTACTGCGCCGGTGACGGCCGGCTGCGCCTTGCAGACACGGCAGGACAGGGCGCTCAACCCCATGCCAACAACAACTGCAAAGGCAGCGGACAGGGCAATGAGCAACGTGGTGCTGCCCAGTTCGGCCTTCCAGAGCACAGACAGTACCAGCGCCGGCAGCAACAGGTAGTACACCAGCGAGGTTAAAACCCTGCGGGTCTGCACCGGCTCCAGGCCTGCGGGTTTAAAGATACGCCAACCGATCCCGCAGACGATCAGGCCAGCCATTTGTATGAGTACTTCGAGCATTTTGTTTAGACCCTGCGGCGATGGTATGGGATTATCGAAAACAAGGCGAATGATAACCGGGGCCAGGACGCATTTCCCCCTACTATAGATCACATATCCATGAACGGATGACGTACCTGAATCATGAATCAAGCTGCCCGGTATCCGC
>JALVCM010000469.1 GCA_027010005.1 Thiohalobacter sp. | reverse complement strand
ATCGGCACCGGGCTGTACATGCTCAATGCCTATCTGTTGGTTGTCTGAACAGGGCCGCCGCCGTACAGTGGTGCGGTACGTGCATAAGGCACCTGCTTCGGGGTGAACAAGATCCACATTGAATCAGGATGTAGGGTGCGTTTTACGCACCGACTGCCTCTCCATCGAATGTAGGCTGCAGTCAATGTCTCGGAATAAGTCCAAGCGAGTGGTTGGCAATGGCGGGCCGTACCGCATCGGCGAAATCACCACCCTGACCGGGTTGAGCGCCGACACGCTGCGCTACTACGAGAAAATCGGCCTGCTCCGTGACGTGCCGCGCTCCGCCTCGGGCCTGCGCAGTTACAGTCCCCGTCATCTCTCCGCGCTGAAATTCATCCTCCGCGCCAAGGCGATGAATTTCTCCCTCGACGAAATCTCCCGCCTGCTGGAAATGCGCAACGACCCGCAGCACGCGCGCGACGAAGTGCGTGCCCTCACGCATGAAAAACTGGCCGACATCGAAGCGCAGATCGAACAGCTCGACCTGCTGCGACGGGAATTGCAATTGCTGGTCAACCTCTGTCAGGCCAGTGAGGAGGGTTGTCCGATCATCGACGATCTCCAGCAGGGAGAGCTTGGGGGGTAATAGGACTATGTTTTCCCGATAGATAGGGCTCTTGGCAGTATCCGAATGCTAAGTATGTTACGGAGGATATCGCATAAGGGTGCAAAGTGCCCGTCATGCCAGTTATTTTTTATTAGCCTGAAAGGTTACCTGGAATTTTCCTCCAGTCCCGGCGGGGATGTGTAGCGTTCTTGTCTGGGGGTTAAATTTGGGATAGGGGTTTCCGTCTAGCTTGACACCTTTGATATACAGACGACTATCTTCGATAGCTATGGGGGTTAATCTGATATCTCTGTCTTGTGTTTCAGGAGCTATGTAATAATAGAGAGGTGCTGGCTTGTCAGAAAAAAATAGGGTGGTATAAAGGTATGTATAATAACCAAGCTCCACTGTGTGATATCCGGCCTTGAAGATTCCCGCTTTCTCTGGGTTGTCGATAATGTTTCCATCTGCGCTGGTATGTTCGTATATGCCACCGTTTTGTCTGTCGGGAAGGTATTTAAAAAAGAAGTTAAGGCTATCTTTCGCCATTGAAAGTGATCTTGCTTTTTGTTCTTCATTGGAACTCGTGTGAGTGTTGATTAGTCCGCTTAGTACGGCTTGCTCCAAATTCCAGAAGTTCTTGTGGTCATCGGTAATCGTGCCAGTTACCCAGTCAAACTTGGTGTAGGGGCCGCCAAATGTGAAATCATAACTTCCATCATCCAGTACGCGTTTAATGAGTCTCATGGCGCCTTCTTTATATTTGGCGTCTTTTGTGATCAAGTATATCCTTGCCAAACACCATGATGCTTTTAAGACGTGGCCTACATATCCTTTGCTCCACTCCCAAGAGGTGGTGTCTCTCTTCCAGTTTGTATCGAATTGTTCTACCATTCCGATCAGGACGTCAGGGCTATCAATGCTTGCTACCATGTAATTTAGGATGTTATCCCCGAGCTGTCTAAGTCGCATCAAATAATCGGGTTTGTGGGTTAATAGATATAGTATCAGTGCATGTGTTGTGATTGCGTCCACTGTTGCAGTAAAGCTTTTACCTGTGGGATTAAGCCAGTTGTGATCGGTTTTATCAAAATAGCCGTATTTTTCTTCACGGTCATCCCACAGTTTTTTCGAGCTTACGGCATATCCTTTTTGCAGCCAATCCATGTCTGTGCTGGAGCGAGTGGCTTCAAACATTGCTGTTGGCCCCAATAGCGCATAGTGTTGTTGGAATGTCCATTTGTATTTTGTATTGTATTCGGATTCCCATCCTTGGTCAGTGAGGGGTTCTCCGTTTTCGTCAGCAATAAAATACCAGCCACCATTCTCTTTATCCCATCCATATCTATACAAAAAGTCGAGAGCATCTCTTGCATCGTCGAGGTAACTCTTATTGCCAGTAACCATAAATGCGCGGGCAAACACATAAGCAATTCGGGATTGTGTGAGAAAGCTCTTTACGGATTTTTTATTAGTGGTCGAAGAATGGGGTGGGTATGTGAAAAAACCACCTTTCGATTCATCTTTCATCTTTCGCCAAAAATCTGCGTTAACCTTTATGAAGCCAATGGCGCGCTGGGGGTTTTGTATGAATAAATCTGGAGAATATTCATCGTAAGTTGTGGGTAGTGTGTATGTGACAGTCTTGGGTCCGGGGCCATATACGCTTCCTTTCTCACCTTTTACCCATCCGTATATCGTTGTTCTGCCGGTCGAGAATAGGGTGTAGTGCTGCGGTCTTGACGTTACCCACCGTGTGTCGGTTGGTAACGGGGTGTCGGGAGTCTCGGAAAGTAACCAGGCAACAGTTTTTTCTGATGTATCTGATTGAATGTCAATGTCAATCGTGGGAACGGAGGTGGACGTGACTGCACTTAGTTTTGGGATGTTATTGGGTGATATATTGCTGCTAACGCTGGCGTTCGCATCGATGTTTGAAGGATGTGCGGGGCTGTCGTTTTCCGATCCGCAGGATGTGGTTAGCAGTGCAATGATGGCAAGATATGTTTTGATTGCGATGGATTTCATTGTCTGGATTGTGTTGTCGGTTATCTAAATAAACGGTTATATTTCGAGTGTGAGGTATTTTCTATAATAGAATGACTGGGAGTCTCTTATTGTTGTCTCTGAAATTCTGATTAAATTTTCTGTGCAGGCGATTAGAGGGTAGAGGGGGGGCGATGATTTTTCGCCCAAGCCGTCTTCCCTCTTCCTGGGAGGTGGGATAGCCTGTCAGTGAAAGGAAAGGGCAAAAATACTATTGCAATAGGCCTTGCATGTTATTCAGAGCGTGTTGAACAGAGTGCCTGTCATGATTATCTTTATCAGCACGATACGCAAAACCAGGCTAGTCTCCAATAAATGTAATCGAACTAAGAGCCGGGCATGGGTAGCCCCGGCTCATGATTGTGCCGCACGGCAGATTAGGATCCGCATTCGTTCCTTAGCATATCCTGGCGGATCGAGGTTTCAGAGCTGCTTCGGCTTATGCTGACGGTCATACACCAGTTAAAATGAGCATCAAAGCTTCCTAGCCAGCGATCTCCCGTAAAGCCACAATGGCGAGAAAGATTCTCGTGTTGTTGGCTTACCGCAGAGTTTGCATAGTTACGGCAGTGTCGCTGCTGTGAACTGAGCTGCCCCCCTCCTTTGATGCATTCCCTCAGCTTTAAGGTTCTGTATTGGCCATCCGCATCGCTTGTAGCCATGGGAACCGACATGCACCAGTCGAAGTGTGAGGCATAATCCTCATGCCACTTGTCACCAGTAAAACCACACCCATTAGTCGTATTTTTGTGTTGTTGCGAAATTGCCGCAGATGCGTAGCTTTTGCAGTGGCTCTCCTTTTTCTTTGTGCTGAGATTATTCTTGCAAGATTTCAGCTTGGAGGCTCTAAACTGGCTGTCTGCATCGCTTGTTGCCTTGGGAACCGACATGCACCAGTCGAAGTGTGATGCTCGATCTTCATGCCATTTGTCGCCAGTAAAGCCACAGCCACTGGCTATATTCTCGTGCTGTTGAGAAATTGCCAGAGCAGCGTAGCTATTGCATTGGCTTACCTTAGTGCTGCGGCTATTCTTGCAAGATTTCAGCTTGGAGGCTCTAAACTGGCTGTCTGCGTCGCTTGTTGCCTTGGGAACCGACATGCACCAGTCGAAGTGTGATGCTCGATCTTCATGCCATTTGTCACCGCTAAAGCCGCAATTATTCTTAAGGTTCTCTTTTTGTTGCGAGACCGCCCGCGAGGCATAACTATTGCATCGGGCACGCGCTAGATTCCTTGATTTGCAGCGACTTAGCTCGCCATCTCTGAAGCTTTCATCCGCTCTGCTGGCTGATTTGTCGACGCTCATGCACCAGTTAAAATGAGATGACTCATCGTCATGCCACTTGTCGCCCATGAACCCACAGTTACTGTTGATATTATCCTTTTGTTGGGAGATTGCGCGGGCCGCATACTTTTTACAGTAACCAGTGTCTTGTTTTATGTTGATATAGACTTCCGTGCTATAGCCTCTTTTTTCAGACTTGTCTTCGGACAAGTATGTGCTATAGCAAGTCAGTTTTTTCTTGCCAACTGTGTCATATGCCAGCGATATTTTCTGTGCCGTGCCGGACGAAGCATAGTCCAAGCGGAATGAGCTGCGAGGCTTCGCTCCGGGAGCTTCGCAATATACACCAACCTTGTCGCCATCAGGATCTTTCCCTCGCGTAATGTATATGGTAATGGCTTTTCCGGCTGTCCCATTGGCTGGTGCGTCTAGCTTCGGTGCGCTTGGGGGTACGCCAGAGTAAGTTATTTTGATTGTATATTTCGTAGTGCGACTCCGATTTCCTTTTTCGTCCATGCTCCAGCAGGCGATGGATTTGGTTCCAACTGTCCCGTAGGTTATTGTCTTCTTTGCTTGACTACCTCCTGGCCCTGGATAAATGGAAAAGTGTTCTTCTGACGAGCCGGGTGCGCTGCAGATCACCGAAACATTATCGCCATCCGGATCGGTTCCGCGGTTGATGGTCAGTGTGAATGGCTTGTCGCTCACGGCTTTGCTTGGGCCAATAATTGTTGGCGCGGAAGGGCTTTCCTCCTTAGTTTCCTGCAATGTCAATTGAAAGTCTGCAATAATGGGGGTCGAATATTCGGATGTGTCCACTTTGAAGATGTGGACGCGGTATCCTTCTTTTGAAGCCCGGATCTCTAGTATTTTGTCGAGTGGTACATGCAATTCATAAGTACCCACCACCGGTTTGGATCTGTCGGATGCTATGATATCGCCATTCTGCAGGGCGGCTACAATACTGACCCCTTCTAGGGGGTGGCCTTCTATATTGGTAACGGTCCCTTTGATTATCGCTTTTCTTGTTGGTGTATTGTTCCCTACGGTTGCTTGGGCGAGTTCCACGGCTTTCTGTGCGTCGGGTATTTTCAGTCCATTTCGACTAGTTGCTGACTGGATAATAATCTCTTTGATTTGGTAGGCGGAGAGTGTCGGCTGTTGCGCCAAGACGAGTCCCGCTACGCCAGTGACGTGTGGCGCGGCCATTGATGTTCCGTTCATGAAGCCGTAATAGGGCTCATGATAGATTGTACTGAAAATGTTGGCGCCCGGTGCATACACATCTACGCGCGGGCCAAAATTGCTGTATATCGCCCTCTTAAAGTCTTTATCTATTGCTCCTACCACGATGATGGAATCTCTAAGTTCCTGGTCGTTTATGTAGCAAAAGTAGCGATTCCATTTTGCGTCTACTCGATCATTGCCCGCGGACTGGATAATAAGAAAATCCTTTCCTTCTCTTTTTAGTCTCTCCATAAAAGTAGAGAATAATACTGAGGTGCTTCGAAGGAGGTCTCCTAGTTTTGGTTCCAATATGGTTTTTTCAAATTCATCGTAGGGTAGTTTACCGCGTTTCTTTAAGAGTTTGCTGTCAATGTGGTATCCCAGGCTCAAGTTTATTATCCGAGCGCCTTTTTCAATGACCCATCGTATACCATATAAGATATCCGCCCTTTGTAGATCGGTCTGGTATGCAACCATGCTATGCTCTTGCCAGATGATACCGGTAATCCCCTTATTGTTATTGCTAACGGCGCCAAGCGTGCCGGCGACATGTGTGCCGTGGTTCTCAAGCTGTTCTAGTTCCTCCGCCTGCTCTTTTGTCAGTGGGCCGGGAATGCGTCGAGAGTGAGTCGTGATCAAGGAGTCTCTCAAGTCCTCATGGGTCGTGTTGAAGCCTCCATCGACAACGCCAATCACAATACTTGACGCCGGCTTGTTGTAATCCCATGCGGAGGGAGCATGGATTGCCTCAAGTCCCCAGTTTCTTCCTGCGGGTGCGTTTTCGTTCCATCCATCTGTGGACGATGAATCCTTGAACCACTC
This sequence comes from Thiohalobacter sp., assembly GCA_027010005.1. Classification (GTDB taxonomy): domain Bacteria; phylum Pseudomonadota; class Gammaproteobacteria; order DSM-19610; family DSM-19610; genus Thiogranum. The sequence continues at coordinate 1,169 of JALVCM010000469.1, read as the reverse complement.
GGGATCATTGCCGGGATCAGGCGTGAGATTAGAGGAGGCAAGAGTGTTGAATGTAACGCTTTCGACTTCGGAGAAGGATTCGAGTTTTGTCTTGATCCGGGCTAGCTCCTCCAATGTGGGATTGTTGTTGAACTCCACCTGATAGATCCCCATATCGGTAAGCCAGCCAACAACTTTGCCATCTACCGATTCTATTATGGTGTCTACCGTTTCGCGTTCGATGTCGGGTTTGAAAACGACTAGCAATTGATTGCTGACCAATCGCATGCCCGTTTCCGGATCAGTGACGACCTTGTCGTAGTCAAGTGGGGCGACATGTCCAATATCGTTATCGGCGGTATCAGCAGCAACACTTGTGGAGAATGCATCGGCATTCTCATTGGAACCGCCATCTCCGCAACTATTGAGGAACGGAACTGCTAATAGGATTAAGAGAAAGAGTAAGGCTACGCGGTACATTGTAGTAAGCTCCTCACGTCATAAATTATTTTATATGGCTGGTCTTCACGACATGATCAGAAAGAGTATCAAAATGGGTGTCAACGGTGGTTGACACTTTGACTGGTCACAGTCCATACAACTTGTTCTCTATTCTTTGACAATTGCCAGCTCCTGTTGCTTGTTTCCTTGAGTGGCTGAAACGAGTGGCGGTGTTGTTGCTAAGTTTCTAGTGGGGGACAGATGAGGGGCTGCATGCGCGCGAATCGCAGTTGAGTGATGGCGGGGAAGGGTTGGCTGATACGCAGGTGACGAGAATGGTACGGCAGCAGTTTGGTAATGGTGAGATGGTCGCCAGATGAACGGTTTGTCATCCGGTTGCGTCTTGTAATGCGAATCAATCTCGGTAGAATGGATCGCATGTCCCGTTCCTTCCGACAGCTTCTTTCGTTGTTCGTGATGCTGGCGCTGGTGTTTTCACCGCTCCAGAGCGCGTTCGCGGGCGCGGCATTTTCCATGTCGTCGGCGGGGCATGAGATGCTCATGGCCGATGACGATGCAGGCAAGGCAGCGCCCTCCGGCCCCGCCATGTCGCACGACATGATGCAGATGGATGCGATGGCCGATCACGAATGCGACCAGTGCAAGGCTGACAGCTGTTGCATCGGCGGGCAGTGTCTCTCCGGTCATTGTGCTACCTGCGCCATGGGCCTGATCCCGGTCGCCTTCTC
>JALVCM010000468.1 GCA_027010005.1 Thiohalobacter sp. | reverse complement strand
GACAGCCCGGTACCCTGACCGGTGCAACCTGTTCGCACGTCGCAACCACTCTCCAGCACAAGGGCTTGCGCAGGTGGTACATCGGCATTCTGTTCACTACAGGCCGTGAGTGACAGACAAAGCAGAATCAGCCATCCACAGACATCGGTTCGTATCATCAGCTTTCCCACAGGGCACGAATCGCCGCTATACCCTGCGCGCCATGCGCAATGGCCTCGTCAAGATCGGCGGGCGCCATACCTCCCAGTGCGTAGACCGGCATGGCACAGGACTCAACCAGGCTGGCAAACATTTCCCAGCCAAGCGCCGGCGCATCCGGATGAGTGGCGGTGGGCTTGACCGGCGAGAGCAGTGCGAAGTCAGCCCGGATAGCATGTGCGTGCCTCAGTTCCTCTGCCGTATGGCAGGAAGCACCCAGTAGAAGATTGTCCGGCAAGTCCCGCCCGCCTGCCTGTTGCAGTCGCTGACTGCTGAGCTGGATACCATCGGCGCCAAGCGGTACGGCAAGACTGGCGTCCGCATTCAGTAACACCCGCGCTCCGCTGTGATGGCAGCGTTCAACGACCTGTTCCGCCAGTGACCGGTACGAGATTTCATCCAGCCCCCTGGCACGTAACTGCACCAGCCGGATCCCTTCGTCCAGCCGGCATTGTAACTGTGCTAGAAAGGCTTCGCGATCTTCGCCGGGGGCCGGTGTAATCAGACAGGCCGCGGGTAACTGCAGGGCACGAATAATCGGCAGGTTGGCGGCCGGGAAGTCCCGCTCACCCAGCTCATCGACAGGCACCCACTCCACCGGCTGGCCCTCGCGGCCATGTGGCCGGCCCTCGAAGGACTCCACGCGCCAGACGTCGAGCAACACGCTACGGTCTTCATAACGGTGGGGAACACGGATCAGTGGTCGGCGGACGCCAATATGTATACCCAGTTCTTCCTGGATCTCCCGCTCCAGCGCAGCTTCGACCGGCTCACCGGGCTCGCACTTTCCACCCGGAAACTCCCATAAGCCGCCCTGGTGGACATGCCCGGGGCGACGTGCCAGCAGGACCTGCTGCGCATCGTTAACAATGGCCGCGACGGCCACGTGGAGTGTTTCGGGATCGTTCGGATCAGGAACGGTAGTCGGCGTTGATACTGACATAGTCGTGGGACAGGTCACTGGTCCAGACCGTTTCACTGGCCTCGCCGCGACCCAGCACAATACGGATGAGAATTTCATCCTGGTTCATGACACGCTGTCCGTCCGCCTCGGTGTAACCGGGCGCCACACCACCATGACGCACAATACAGATATCATCCAGCCACAGTTCCACCGGATTGATATCCAGTTGCGCCAGGCCGGCACGCCCTACCGCCGCCAGAATACGCCCCCAGTTCGGGTCGCTGGCAAACAGTGCCGTTTTCACCAGTGGAGAATGTGCCACTGTATAAGCCACCTGCAGGCACTCGGTGCTGTCACGCCCGCCTTCCACCTGAATGGTCACAAACTTGGTCGCGCCTTCACCATCACGCACGATAAGCTGTGCCAGCCGGGTACAGACTTCCCCAACCGCCGTACAGAAGGCCGGGTAGTCCGCATGCGCTGTATCCAGGCAGGACGTACCCGATGCACCGGTTGCCACCAGTACACAGGCATCATTGGTGGAGGTATCACCATCGACGGTAATGCGGTTAAAGGACTGTTCCACCGCCTGCTGTAAACAGTCCTGCAGAGCCGTGTCCTCGACGGCAGCATCTGTCGCGATATACGCCAGCATGGTCGCCATATCCGGACGAATCATGCCGGACCCCTTGGCCATACCGGTCAGGGTGACAGTCTTCCCGTCAACCTGCAGTGTCCGGGTCACACCCTTGGCCACCGTATCGGTTGTCATGATGGCGTGCGCGGCCGATGACCAGTTGTCTTCCGACAGCCCGGCAAGGGTACCTTGCAGTACCGACTCGATGCGTTCCACCGGCAAGCGCTCGCCGATCACACCTGTGGAAAATGGCAACACCTGTGAGGCATCACAACCTGCACGCTCTGCCAGTGCCTGGCAACTTCGCCGTGCATCCTCCAGCCCGGGTGTACCGGTGCCGGCGTTGGCATTGCCACTGTTGATGAGTAAATAACGGGGGGAAGTTTTTGCCAGGTGTTCGCGCGCGACAATCACAGGCGCCGCACAAAATGCATTACGGGTAAACACCGCTGCACAACGGCTGCCTGCGGCCAGTTCCATGACGACCAGGTCGTCACGGCCTTCATAACGCACCCGTGCGGCCTTCGCCGACAGGCGCACACCGGCCACCGCGGAGAGTTCCGGTAACTGGCTATATCCAACCGGCATGGTTCAGGCGTCTATCCTCAACTCAACTTGCCATGGCACTGTTTGTACTTCTTGCCGGAACCGCAGGGACAGGGCTCGTTTCGCCCAACCTTGCGGTTACCGCGCACGAACGGCTGGTGTTCCTCGGCTTCTGCTGCAGCCACCTCGTCTTCACCGTCCCCCATGGCACTCACTTCGTCGTGACGGAAATCCATGGGTGCCGTAGTACGGCGTTGTTCTTCTACCGCCTCAACATCCGACTCGGTCCTGACCTGGACCTTGGAGAGAATACCGATCACATCCAGCTTGATGCGTTCCAGCATGTCGGTAAACATCTCGAATGCCTCGCGCTTGTACTCCTGCTTGGGATTCTTCTGTGCATAGCCACGCAGGTGAATACCCTGTCGCAGGTAATCCATAGCGGCCAGGTGTTCCTTCCAGGCCTGGTCCAGTACCTGCAACATGACGGCCTTTTCGAAATGCCGCATGGTCTCGCTGCCGGCCTGCTGCTCTTTCTCTTCGTGTACACGTTCCAGTTCTTCGAGCAGTTTTGCACGCAGGGTTTCCTCGTGCAGGTCATCATCGGCATCCAGCCAGCCCTGGATATCAAAGCGCTGGCCAAACTCCGTTTCGATTGCATCCTCGAGTTCGGCAATCTTCCACTGCTCATCCATGCTGCCCGGCGGGATGTAGTTGTCGATGACAGAGTTCAGGACGTCTTCACGAATCGCCTTGATGGTGTCGGAAACATCATCCGTCGACATCAGCTCATTACGCTGTGCATAGACCACCTTGCGCTGATCGTTGGCAACGTCGTCGAACTCCAGCAGGTTTTTACGAATACCGAAGTTATGCCCTTCCACCTTGCGCTGTGCATTCTCGATGGCCTTGCTGACCCACGGGTGTTCGATAGCCTCGCCTTCCTGCATGCCCAGTTTCTGCATCAGGCCCGACACGCGCTCGGACGCAAAAATACGCATCAGGTTGTCTTCCAGCGACAGGTAGAAGCGGCTGGAACCGGGATCACCCTGGCGACCGGAACGGCCACGCAGCTGGTTATCGACACGCCGGGATTCATGGCGCTCGGTACCGATAATGTGCAGACCACCCGCTTCCAGTACCTGCTTGTGCCGTGTTTCCCAGTCTTTACGGATACGCGCCACGGTGTGTTCATCCGGGTTATCGAGTGCGGCCAGTTCCACGTCCAGGTTACCGCCCAGTACGATATCCGTACCGCGGCCGGCCATGTTGGTGCAATGGTGACCGCACCAGGGCTTCCCGCCTGTGCGACAATGTGTGCTTCACGCTCATGCTGCTTGGCATTCAGCACTTCATGTTCAATGCCGTCCTTTTTGAGCAACTTCGACAGATACTCGGAAACTTCAATTGAGGTCGTACCCACCAGTACCGGCTGGCCGCGTTTGCGGCAGTCACGAATGTCCTCGGCGACCGCGTTGAATTTTTCTTTCTCGGTCAGGAAAACCAGGTCACCCATGTCGTTGCGGATCATCGGTGTGTTGGTGGGGATCACCACCACTTCAAGCCCGTAAATCTGCTGGAACTCAGGCGCCTCGGTGTCCGCAGTACCAGTCATGCCGGACAGTTTGTTATACAGGCGGAAATAGTTCTGGAAAGTAATCGACGCCATGGTCTGGTTTTCGTTCTGTATCTTCACCCCTTCCTTGGCTTCCACAGCCTGGTGCAGACCTTCGGACCAGCGCCGGCCCGGCATGGTACGGCCGGTGAATTCATCGACGATCACCACCTGACCGTCCTGCACGATATACTCGACATCACGGTGGTACAGTGCCAACGCACGCAAGGCTGCATTCAGATGATGCATCAGGCTCAGGTTGGCCGCATCGTACAGGCTCTGCCCTTCCTTCAGCAGGCCACGTTTTTCCAGCAGCTCTTCGACATGCTGGTGGCCTTCCTCGGTAAAGTGAATCTGCTTTTGCTTTTCGTCGATGCTGTAGTCGCCGGGACCGTCTTCTTCCTCCTGCTTCACCAGTTCCGTGACCAGATCTTTCATGACGATATACAGTTCGGAGTTATCGTCGGTGGCACCGGAAATAATCAGCGGTGTACGCGCTTCATCGATCAGGATGGAGTCCACTTCATCGACAACTGCCGCATTGAGTTCCCGCTGCACCTTTTCTTCCAGCCGGAACGCCATGTTGTCGCGCAGGTAGTCGAAACCAAATTCGTTGTTGGTGCCGTAGGTAATATCAGCCGCATACGCCGCACGTTTCTCGTCACTGTTCATACCTGCCACGGCAACGCCGGTCGACAGGCCGAGAAAACCGTACAACTTGCCCATCCATTCGGCATCACGGCGGGCGAGGTAGTCGTTTACGGTAACGACGTGTACGCCTTTACCGGACAAGGCATTCAGGTAGGCAAACAGGGTCGCGACAAGCGTCTTGCCTTCACCGGTACGCATCTCGGCAATCTTGCCTTCGTGCAACACCATGCCACCGATCAACTGCACGTCGAAATGCCGCATGTTCAGGACGCGGCGCGATGCCTCGCGAACCACGGCAAAGGCTTCGACCAGCATCTGGTCGAGGGTTTCGCCGTCCTGGTAGCGCTGGCGGAACTCATCCGTACGGGCACGCAACTCATCGTCGCTGAGCTTTTGTATCTCAGGCTCGAGCGCATTGATTTTATTTACGTTTTTCTGGAGGCGCTTGAGAATTCGGTCGTTACGGCTACCAAAAACCTTGCGAAGTATCGATGTCACCATGATATTTGCGGGAAACCCGTTAATGTATTGAAAAATTTGGAGCAGGCATCATACCGCATTAGCCGCTTGCGGACAGGACTTCACGGTTTCTTCACCTCACGGGAAGCCTGGTGGCTAGCGGCTGGCGCGGACGAAACGGGTGGGGTTGATCTGTCGCCCGTTTTTCAGGACTTCATAGTGCACGTGCGGGCCGGTAGAACGACCACTGGACCCCATCAGAGCTATTTTTTGACCGGGCTCGATCTTGTCACCGACCTTCACCAGGATCTGTTTGCAATGCCCGTAGCGCGTGGAATAGCCATTGCCGTGGTTGATTTCAATCAGCTGGCCATAGCCGTAACGCTTGCCGGCCCAGGTCACGACACCGGCTGCCGTGGCAACAATATCGCTACCCATCTGGCCTGCGAAATCGATGCCTTTGTGCATTTCGCGCCGACCATTGAAGGGATCGGTACGCATACCATAGTATGAGGACAGCCAGCCACCGGTAATCGGTTTACCCGCCGGTGAAACCGCCTGGCTGAGTTCGCGACGACTCACCACCTGTTCCAGCAGTTCAAGCTGGCGCGCACGGTCATCAATCTGCAAGGCCATATCATCCAGTGCCTTGAGAAAATCCGGCGTTTTCAGTGCCTCTGCGCCTGCCGGATCGGCCGGGCCACCCTGTGCCGGCAACTGGTCAAAATCGAATTCGGATTTCTTCAGGTGGGCAATCTGCTTCACTCGCTGGCCCAGTGCTTCAACCCTCAACATCTCGGCCTGCATCTGTCCCAGCCGGACGGCCAGGGCATTTAACTGGTTCTGCGCCTCGTTTCGTACCTGGTTAAGGTCCTGCTTCTGCTCATCGAGCAGTGCCTGCCACTGCGCTCCACCCTTTGCAGCAACCTGCGGATGACGCGCTGCACCCAGAGAATATCCCAACTGGCCTGCTCCCAGCAGCACACCCAGCAAAGCCAGTGCGGCGGGAATCCAGACCATGGGGCGATTCAACTGTATGCTGCCGGACTTGCCGTATTTTGTCGTGTAGAGTAGAAACTTCATTGGCTGTGCTCAATAACTCCAGGTTGAAACTGATGCGTCAAAATAACGCCTTTCCATGCGCAGACATTCTTCGTAACGCGGAACTGCCGTTACTGGAGCGCGCCCGCCGTCTGCAACGTATGGAGCAGGCTGTCTTACGCCTGTTACCCGAGGATCTCGCCGCGCATTGTAGTGTTATGAACCTCAAAAATGAAACCCTGATTCTCGGCGTGGCATCACCTGCCTGGGCGGCACGCCTTAGATTTGCCGTTCCGGAATTCACCAGGCAACTGCAGTGCCAACTGTCGCTGGCCATTACCGGGATAGATATTCGAGTTCTCCCGGAATCACTTGATATTCAACCCGTTAGCAGGCGACCTGAAAGTCTGTCAATGGACAATGCCACGCTGCTTGCACAGACGGCAGAGAGTGTCGATCACCCGGAACTGCGCGAAGCCTTATACCGGTTAGCGGCAAAAGCACACGAATCCTGAGCCTTTCGGCAGGAATTTCAAACAGATGCGATTTGCGGCAGGTTGAGCCAGCGAGGCGCCCGGGCGGCATTGCCGAAACTGGTCAGTTCCCATGCGCCGGGAGAGGCCAGTAATTCACACAGCAAGCGATTATTCAGTGCATGCCCGGACTTATGACCGGTAAATTCCCCGATCAGACTGTGACCGAGCAGGTAAAGGTCGCCAACAGCATCCAGTACCTTGTGTTTCACGAACTCGTCCTCGTAGCGAAGACCGTCTTCGTTCACGACGCGGTAATCATCCAGCACGACGGCGTTGTCCAGACTTCCGCCCAATGCCAGGTTATTTTCGCGTAATTTCTCGATATCACGCATAAAACCAAAGGTTCGCGCACGACTGACCTCACGGACAAATGAGCTGTTCGAGAAATCGATTTCGGAATGTCGGCTGTCGCCCTTGAACATCGGGTGTTTGAAATCGATGGTAAAACCCACCTTGAAGCCCCTGAAAGGTGAAAATCTTGCCCATTTGTCGCCGTCTCTCACCTCTACGGTATCCAGAATGCGCAGAAACTGCTTTGCCTTACGCTGCTCCTCGATGCCGG
>JALVCM010000467.1 GCA_027010005.1 Thiohalobacter sp. | reverse complement strand
ACATCATCGACGACCAGCATGGGCCCCGGGTAACTTCGGCCCGGCTCGAGGTCAACCGGCCGCCACACGGGAACCGGCTCACCAAAGCCTGCAAGACTCGCATATTCAAGGGGTTTACCGGTACCTTGCGTTGCCTCTTCCAGCCACGACGGCTGCTCCCCCCGGGTAGACAGCGCGATACGCAGGTTAACCACCTCCACGGGCACATCCAGGCGGTGGCCGAAGCGGCGCTGGTGCGCCTGGTGGAAGGCCTCGGCTGCTGCATCAAGCGTGCTGAACGGGAGATTGAGTGAAAAACTCTGGCCCAGGTAACGCAGATCGAGACTTCTGGTGCAGGTAACAGCATCTGCCGGCACAGCCTCCTCCTGCAACTCCAACAGGCCCTGGTCGGTAAGTTGTTGAAAGGCCCTGTCCAGGCGGCCTGCATCCTGCGCATCGAGCTGCCCACGCAAGGTCCGCGACAACTGGCGGCCACGTGGTGCGACCAGCATGCCGAGGGCCGATAACACACCGGCGACTGCCGGTACCATCGCCCGGCGCATCCCCAGGGCATCTGCCAGGGCGCAGACATGCAAACCACCCGCGCCGCCAAATGCCGTCAGCGTGAAGCCGCCCGGATCAATGCCGCGCTGCACGGAAATGACCCGCAACGCTTGCGCCATGTGCTCATTGGCCAGCCTGACAACACCCTGCGCTGCCTCCCGTGAAGACACGCCCATTTGCTGCGCCAGTACGGAAATCGCCTGTTCTGCCGCCTCGACGTCCAGCGGCATGTCACCACCGAGAAACACATCGGCACGCAGGCGGCCAAGCACCAGGTTGGCATCTGTTACCGTGGCCAGCCGCCCGCCCCGGCCATAACAGGCCGGACCGGGGTCAGCACCGGCCGATTCCGGCCCGACGGCCAGCATGCCACCGCTATCAACACGCGCAATCGAGCCACCGCCCGCACCAATGGTATGCATATCCACCATCGGTACCGCGACCGGGTAACGCCCGATGCGTCCCTGCGAGGTCAGGTTGACCTGACCGTCAATGAGCGCCACATCGGTAGAGGTCCCCCCCATGTCGAACGTCAGCAGCCGCGTGATGTGATGTCTCGCCGCAACGTGCTGCGCTCCCATCAGCCCACCGGCCGGCCCGGACAGCAGCAGGTTCACCGCCCGCTGTGCGGCATGGTCTGCGCGAATGGTCAACCCCGAACTCTGCATGACATGCACCGGTGCGGGCTGCACGGCCTGTTGCAGGCGTTGCAGGTAGCCCTGCACCTTTGGTCCCAGCCAGGCATTCAGCCAGGTCGCCATGCCACGCTCGTACTCACGCATTTCCGGCAAAACCTCTGAAGAACAGGCGACAAACAGGGTATCCGGCAAGGCACGCCGAATCATCTGCTCGTAGCGGTCGTCCAGCCAGGAAAACAGCAGGTTGATGGCCACGGCCCGGGGCTCCAGCGCAGCAACCCGTTGTGCCAGTGCGGCACATTCTGCTTCATCGAGCGGCTCAACCACACTGCCGTCGGCACCCAGCCTGCCGCCTGTTTCAAGGCACAGTGTGGCCGGTACCGGTGGGGGTTGTGGTTGTGGCTGCAGCTGGTAGAGCGCATCGCGCGCCTGCCGCCCGATGCTCAGCACATCGGCAAGCCCGTGATTGGTGATATAGACCGTACGTACGCCCTTGCCTTCGAGTGCCGCATTGGTGGCAACAGTCGACCCGTGTATGAGACGAAAGTCCTTGCCTTCCA
>JALVCM010000466.1 GCA_027010005.1 Thiohalobacter sp. | reverse complement strand
ATTGATAGCCTTGAAACCGTCGAAACTCTTGTTCAGGTCTTCCAGGTACAGGATGATGTTATGGCTGACATCCAGTTCCGGCGGCTGGGGCTTGATCAGGAATTCGAATACCCGGTCGCGGCGGGTAATTTCTCGCAGGGCCTGTACCGGTTTCATGCGCGTGCCTCCCGCATCCTGCGCAGCCCGACGATGCCTTTCGGCAGGTACAGGGTGACGAGGATGAACAGGCCGCCCAGCGCGAACAGCCAGATTTCCGGCAGCGCGGCGGTGAAGTATGTCTTGGCGTAATTGACCAGTAAGGCGCCGATGACCGCACCGTACAGGGTGCCGCGCCCGCCGATGGCCACCCAGATGATCAGCTCGATGGAATTCAGGGGTGAAAACTCGCCGGGGTTGATGATGCCGACCTGCGGTACGTAGAGCGCGCCGGCGACACCCGCCAGCATGGCCGAGAATACGAACATCCAGAGTTTAATATTCTCCACCCGGTAGCCAATAAAGCGCGTGCGGCTTTCCGCGTCGCGAATGGCCACGCTGGCCAGCCCCAGCCGTGAACTGACAATATAGCGGGTACCCAGGTAGGCAATCGCCAGCGCTGCGGTCGAGGCCAGGAACAGGCCGATGCGGGTACTGTCAGCGCGCAGGTCAAAGCCCAGCAGGTCCTTGAAATCGGTCAGCCCGTTGTTGCCACCGAAGCCCATTTCGTTACGGAAGAAAGCCAGCATCAGTGCATAGGTCATGGCCTGGGTGATGATCGACAGGTACACGCCGGTAACGCGGGAACGGAACGCCAGGTAACCGAATACATAGGCCAGCAAGCCGGGTACCAGCAGTACCATCAGCGCGGCAAACCAGAACTGGTCAAAACCGTGCCAGAACCAGGGCAGCTCCTGCCAGTTCAGAAATACCATGAAGTCCGGCAGCAGCGGGTCGCCGTACACGCCACGTTCACCGATCTGGCGCATCAGGTACATACCCATGGCGTAACCGCCCAACGCGAAGAACGCGCCGTGTCCCAGGCTGAGAATACCCAGGTAACCCCACACCAGGTCGGCGGCCAGCGCCAGCAGGGCATAGGTGAGGTACTTGCCGAGCAGGGTGACGGTATAGGTGGACAGGTGGAAGATACTGCCCTCGGGTACCAGCAGGTTCAGTACCGGTACCGCGATGCTGACGACCAGCAGGGTCGCCAGCATCCAGCTGCCGGGTTTATCGTTGCGTAACAGATCCAGCATGAACACGACTCAGTCCTCCGCCGCACGGCCACGTTGCGGGAACAGGCCGGTGGGACGTTTCTGGATAAACAGGATGATGAACACCAGCACCAGGATTTTTGCCAGCACGGCACCGGCCCAGGGTTCCAGTACCTTGTTGATAACACCCAGGCTCATGCCGGCCACCAGCGTGCCCCACAGGTTACCGACACCGCCGAACACCACCACCATGAAGGAATCGATAATGTACGACTGGCCAAGGTTGGGGCCGACATTGGTCAGCAGGCTGAGCGCCACGCCGGCCATGCCGGCAATGCCGGAGCCCAGGCCGAAGGTGAGAGCGTCGACCCACTTGGAACGCACGCCCATGGCGCGTGCCATCAGGCGGTTTTGCGACACCGCGCGCACCTGCAGGCCCAGCAGGGTCTTTTTCATGACCAGGATCAGCGCCACGAACACCGCCAGACAGAAAATAATGATATAGAAACGGTTCCAGGTCAGCGCCAGCACTTCGTTGATCTGGAAGGCACCGGACATCCACTGCGGGGTTTCGACGCTGCGGTTCAGCGGCGAGAAGATGGAGCGTACCGTTTGTTGTAACACCAGGCTGACACCGAAGGTCGCCAGCAGGGTTTCCAGCGGGCGGCCATAGAGATGCCGGATGACGGTCAGTTCTATGGCCATGCCGACCAGTCCCGAGACAATAAAGGCCGCCGGGATGGCCACGATCACGGAAATGCCGATGTGTTCCGGCATCAGCAACTGGATCACATAGGTGGTATAGGCGCCGATCATGATCAGTTCGCCGTGTGCCATGTTGATGACGCCCATCACGCCAAAGGTGATGGCCAGCCCGATGGCGGCCAGTGCCAGTACCGAGCCAAGGCTCAGGCCAAAGAAAATTGTCTCGGCACGGGCGTAGTTGTCACGCCGGTCGTTGATCTTTTGTATTGCGGCATTGGCCAGTTTTTTCAGTGCTGTATTCGGTGGCTGGTATGCGGTCAGGGCATTCAGGGCGGAAGGATTCAGGCTGTCGGCCAGTTTTTTAATGGCTTCCCGCTGTTCGTTTTCATTCGGGCTTTCCAGCTGGATCACGGCCAGCAGTGTGTGCATGGCGGTGCGGATTTCGGTATCAGTTTCTTTCTCGACCACATCGCGTATCAGGTTGGCAGCCTTGCTATCGGGGTTTTTCAGCAGCTCCTGAACGGCGGCCAGCCGCAGCTTTTTATCCTCGTGTTGAAGTTGCAGTAGCGCAAGCGCCTGGCGCAGCCGGGTTCTCAGCCGGTTATTGATTTTGACTTTCTTGAAGCCCCGTTTGCTTTCCTGCGTCACGGCCTGTCCGGCAAACAGAGGGGTGAATGCGTAGTTTCCGTCCTGTTCTTTCAGGACAAAAAGTGTCTTGTCTCGGGTGGAAAAATACAGTTTCCCGTCCAGCATGGCCTTCATGACCGGATAGGCATCGGCGGTATTCTGCCGGGCGATGAGGGTTATCGCTTTTTCCTTTTTGCTGTAACTCTTGTCCGTCAGTGCCTTCCAGGCTTCCTGCAGCGAGGCTTCGCCCGTGCTGGTATTCGCCAACAGTTGCGGCACAAAACCTGTGAACAGGAAAAACAATAGCAGCAACGGCGATAGCCTTCTTACCACGGCTATTGTTATCGATTCGGGCATAACGTGTCTCACTTCGGAACAACTTCAGGGTAACAGAATGTTTGTAAAAAAGGACACAGGGTATAAACCGACAGTGTGTAGATTTGCTTATACCCTGTGCTTAATACTTGTAACCTTAAGGAGTCTCTCTATTATTATCCGTACCCCGTCATTCCGGCGAATGCCGGAATCCAGTATTTAGCATCAGCCCTGGATACCGGCACAGGCTCTGCGCCGGCATGACGGTTTAATCAGTGTCTTGCCAGGAAGTGCTGATCAGTAGTTCTGACCACTACACTTTTTGGTCTTGACGTTGTAGTTACCGCAGGACAGGGGGGTGCGCCAGTCGGAGATCAGGTCACGTGAACCCGGCAGGTAATCCGACCAGGCATCACCGGCCACCAGCCCGGAGGTTTCCCAGACAATATCGAACTGACCGTTGTCCTGGATTTCACCAATCAGCACCGGCTTGGTGATGTGGTGGTTCGGCATCATGGCAGAGTAACCACCGGACAGGTTAGGGACTGCTACACCGATCAGTGCTTTCTGTACGGCTTCGGGATCCGTGGTGCCGGCTTTTTCAACGGCCTTGACCCACATATTGAAGCCGATGTAGTGCGCTTCCATGGGATCGTTGGTAACACGCTTGTTGTCCTTGATGTACTTCTTCCAGGCACTGATAAAGTCGCTGTTCTCGTCGGATTCAACGCTCATGAAGTAGTTCCATGCGGCCAGATGACCAACCAGCGGTTTGGTGTCGAGACCGGACAGTTCTTCTTCACCCACAGAGAAGGCCACCACCGGAATGTCTTCCGCGGAAATGCCCTGATTGCCCAGTTCCTTGTAGAACGGCACATTGGCATCACCATTGATGGTGGAGACCACGGCGGTCTTCTTGCCGGCGCTGCCAAACTTCTTGATATCAGAAACAATCGACTGCCAGTCAGAATGACCAAACGGTGTGTAGTTGATCATGATATCGCTTTCCTTGACGCCCCTGGCGATCAGGTAGGCTTTCAGGATCTTGTTGGTGGTACGCGGGTAGACATAGTCAGTACCTGCCAGCACCCAGCGCTTCACACCCAGTTCGTTCATCAGGTAGTCTACGGCAGGGACAGCCTGCTGGTTTGGCGCGGCGCCGGTATAGAATACGTTCTTCGACGATTCCTCACCTTCGTACTGCACCGGGTAGAACAGGATGCTGTTGAGTTCCTCGAACACTGGTAGTACGGACTTGCGCGATACCGAGGTCCAGCAGCCGAAGGTGACAACCGTATGATCCTTGGTAATCAGTTCGCGCGCTTTTTCCGCGAACAGTGGCCAGTTGGAGGCCGGATCGACCACCACGGCTTCCAGCTTCTTGCCGAGTACACCGCCTTTCCTGTTCTGCTCGTCGATCAACATCAGCATGGTGTCTTTCAGTGTGGTTTCGGAAATCGCCATGGTGCCGGACAGCGAGTGCAGCACACCCACCTTGATGGTGTCTTCCGCCCAGGCCAGGCTTGAGCTGGCCAGGGTGGAAGCGGTAATTGCCGCGGCAATCGCCAGTTTCTTCAGTTGTGATTTCATCATGTTTCTGTCTCCTGAATGGTGGGCAGTTAAATCTGGAACTGCATGCCGAAGGTGATGGTGTCGGTATCATTACCCTTTGCACCACTGGCGTTTGCATCACCCGTGGTGAAGTTGAGGTTCAGCTTGAGGTTGTGCCCCGAGATGACATAGTTGACACCCAGCTCGGTCAGGTCGCTGTCATCACCGGATGAAGGGTCATTGTTGGTGTAACGGATGTAGGGCTGGTAACGACCCGGGCCACCATTGTCGGTCATCAGGTAGGCGGCAGAGATAAAGTAGGCATTGCCGTCAAACATGCTGAACACGGGTACAGCTGCATCGGTATCGACTTCAAAATCCTTGTACTCGCCTTCGACAGTGACCACCGCGCCATCGGCCAGGGGTTTCTCGAACAGGCCATCGATGGCATAACCGGTGAAAGAACCGTCCTGGGCCACGGTACCGTAGCCGTCGTCCTGGTACTGGGCGGAAATGGCCAGTGTCAGGATGTCACCGGCTTTACCATAATAGGTGCTGCTGGTGTAGTAACCGGGGTTGGATTCCTTGTTAAGGAAATTGTAGGCCACACGTGCAGCGTAAAGCGGGGCATCACTCTGGTTCTCGGCGGCACTGTAACCGTCGAATACACCAAATGCATACTGGAGCTTGTCGACCGAGCCCCAGATAGTGATACCTTCGTCGCGGCCAAATGTTCCCGCCACACCGTCGGCACCGTTGCTGATGTCATTGTCGGACGGGAACAGGGGCACAGTGTATTGCCCCCAGGTCAGGCCGTAAAACGGGCCGTTCATTTCGATGCGGTCAGCCGGGGTCAGCATGCGGCCAACCCAGACATTGAAGGCGCCTCCCGGCTCATACTGGGCGATAGCATCCAGTACGCCGTATTCACCCCACATCTTGTCAGTGCCGAAATAGAATTTGAAGTCTTTGGTGACCTGGCCGGAAACGTACAACCGCATATTCTCCAGTGTAAAATCCGTGCCTCTGCCACCATCCGGCGCGCTTTCATCGGATGAAGAAATCGAGGTACGGATACCGGCACCGAAACTGACCCAGCGGGTGTCGTCAATGGCGATTTTCCCGGCGGCCAGTACCGGAGCAGCGGTCACGGCCAGCAGACTACCGAGAAGTAGCGATTTTCCAACGACATTTTTCTTTTGCATTTCGTGATTCCTGTTGTTGCGGCCAGAGGCCGGTTGAAAAGCGGGAAATTGTCCGGGAAAGCACGTGAATCCATCGCACGGCTTTCATGCAGGCGGAGTCTATCCGTGTCCGAAGTGGGGTAGAATCCGGTATGTGCGCAGGGGTATACGTCAAATGACGCATGGCGCAATGCCAGTTTTTGAGGTATTTGAAGTAGCAACTCAAGGTATGAAAAACAGTCAATGACCATAAACAGGGATCCCCTGCGGATCCGCCGTGAATACAATCAGTGGGTGGCGAATGAAACGCTGGAGGACTATGCCCTGCGTTATACCGCCAAGAAGGCACGGCGCTGGTCGGCCGGCTGGGTCGCCAACACAGCGCTGGGCATTGTGTCGTTCCTGGCGCTGGAAGCCATCGGCGGCACCATCACGCTCAGTTACGGGTTTACCAACGCCATGTGGGCGATCCTGGTGGTGGGCGCCATTATTTTTCTGTCGGGCCTGCCACTGGCCTACTACGCGGCGCGCGATGGCGTCGATATCGATCTGCTGACCCGCGGAGCGGGTTTCGGTTATATCGGCTCGACGATTTCCTCGCTGGTATACGCGTCATTCACGTTTATTTTCTTTGCCCTGGAGGCGGCCATCATGTCGATGGCCATTCACATGGTGGTGGATATCCCGCTGTCGATCGCCTACGTGATCAGTACCGTGGTGGTGATCCCGCTGGCTACCCATGGCATCAGCCGGATTTCCCGTTTCCAGGCCTGGACCCAGCCACTGTGGCTGGTGTTACAGATTATTCCGCTGGTATATATCGGTCTGCACGAATCCACCGCATTCAGCCAATGGCTTGAGTTCGGCGGTACTACGGGGGAAGGCGGACAGGGTTTTGAGTTGTTACTGTTCGGTGCGGCGGCAGCGGTAATTTTTCCGTTGATTGCACAAAATGGAGAGCAGGCTGACTTCCTGCGGTTTCTGCCCGTGGTAAACCGGGAAAACAGATCTTTCTGGTGGCTGGCCGTGATCGGTGCAGGACCGGGTTGGGTCCTGTTCGGCGTCATCAAACTCTTTATTGGTTCGTTTCTGGCGGTGCTGGCCCTGAACCATGGTCTGTCACCGGCGCTGGCGGGCGATCCGGCGCACATGTATGCCGTGGCATTCAGTTACATTACCGTGAATCCGTCCATGGCGTTGTGGATTGCGGGTGTGTTCGTGGTCATTTCACAACTGAAAATCAATGTTACCAATGCCTATGCCGGTTCCATCGCCTGGGGGAATTTCTTTTCGCGCCTGACCCACAGTCATCCCGGGCGTGTCGTATGGCTGGTATTCAATGTGGCCATTGCCCTGATGCTGATGGAGCTGGGACTTTACCAGGCATTTGAAACCATTCTTATTACCTATGCCAGCCTGGTGGTCGCCTGGGTCGGCAGCGTGGTCGCAGACCTGGTCATTAACAAACCGCTTGGCCTCAGCCCACCGCACATCGAATTTCGGCGCAGTCATTTGTATGACATCAACCCGGTTGGTGTGGTTTCCATGTTCGTGGCTTCCTGTGCGGGTATTGCCGCAAACCTGGGGGTATTCGGGCCGCAAGCAGAAGCACTGGCGGCCTTCATTTCCCTGCTGATTC
>JALVCM010000465.1 GCA_027010005.1 Thiohalobacter sp. | reverse complement strand
CCCCCGACAAGCTGGCGAAAGAAATCAAAAAACTGGAAAAACAGATGCACCGGCATGCGCAGGACCTCGAGTTCGAGGAGGCGGCAAAACTGCGTGACCGTATCCGTATCATCCAGGAACGAAATCTCGGTTTGATGGAGGAGGTCTGATATGTATAACAAAGCAAATATCGTATCGATACTTGCCATTGCGCTATGGCTCTTTTCCCCGCTGTGTGCGGCCATTACACCGGCATCCATTACCGGTTTCGAGCGCGAAGGTGTCAACCTGAAGATGAATCCGGCCAGCGTAAAATCAACGCTGGAGGCTAATGGTTATACGCTCAGGCGTGAGTGGACCAACATACCGGAAGGGGGCCACCGCACCTCACACACGTTCGGCAAGGGTGATCGAAAGAGTCAGTCCAGGGTACAGCTTGATTATTACGATGAGAAGATGGTGCGGCTGACCGTGTCGCTGCCGGGTCCGGGGCGCGGTGGAAGTCTGCAACCGGAGCTGGAACGGTTGCGGCAATACTTCGGCGATGCGATGGACCAATGCAACGTCCGCGAGAAAAAAGGTGCCATCAAGCGTGTAAAATGCAAGTTCACTGCGACTTCGCCGACGCGCAACTACAATTTCAGTTTCGATGGTACCCTGGCCGGATACAGTTACATACTGAGTGACAAGTATGATCCCGGGCGGGCGTATGCCAAAAAGAACCGTGAGAAAACACTGTCCCGCTACGCCTGCCTGCAGACTTTCGATCCGAAGGATCTTGACCAGGTCTTCGCCTGCCTGGGTTCGCTGCGCCAGGAGCAGGGGGTTTTCAAGGGCAAGAATATCCTGGAAGGGCGGCTGGGCGCCTGCAGCCAGGCACGTGCGGCGTACTTTGAGTTTCTGGAACAGCACAGCCTGATTTCAGTGCAGGACCTGAATGCGCTGAGGCGCAATGACCCCGCGGCACTGCAGGCACACCGGGTACCGGACTGTGCCATGTTTGCGCGCGTCGGACAGGAACTGACCGGCAAGCCGCTGCGCTGGGCGGCGTGTGTCGGTTATCAGAACAGCACTGCCCACCTGAAGCAGTGCCTCGACATCTACCTGCCGGCCACCTACGGCAGCAAGGAGAATGCCCAAAACCGGGTGAAGACCTGCGAGCAGCTCCAGAAAGAATACCGTTACGCGCTCAAGCTGGCTTCGCCGGGTGGCATGCCACCCGGTTTTGCCCCGCTTGACTGTGAGCAGGCCATGCTGGCCTGGCGTGGTGGCCCGAGGGTCGTGCCGGTGGCACTCAAGGCCTGTGACGGCTACGAGCTGAGCAAGGGCTCAGCCCATGTCGAGGCCTGTCTGGCTGATGATCCACGTGTATTGCAGATGAGAACCTGCATCGATGTCCGGCGTGCCTACGAGGCACGTCTTGAGCAGGCTTACGGTCAGTTGCCACGCAACTATGTCGTCATGCGCTGCAGCTATGCCGATGCAGTACTGGCCCGCGCCGAGCGTGAGCGGGAGGCAGCAATGGAGCGGATGCGGGCCGAACAGGCGCGGCTGGCCGAGATACGGCGCAAACAGGCCGAGGCCAGCAACAAGTACTGGAACGAGATCCTGGCGAAGGGACAGCGTTCGCTGGATGCCCTGGATGTCGAAACCGGGCCGCTGGTCGACCAGAATGCCCTGGCACCGGTCCGCCTGGAGGGAAAAGAAGGCGGCAGCAGCACCGCGAGCGGAGAGAAAAGTGGCGGGCGTGACCTGTTCCGGCACTTC
>JALVCM010000464.1 GCA_027010005.1 Thiohalobacter sp. | reverse complement strand
GATCACCCAGCCCAGCATCACGATCAGGCCACCCAGCAGGATCAGGCCATCGGCAAAATCCAGTCGGCCATCGATCAACAGCAACCAGGCCACCACCGTGGTACCCAGCAGGATGGGCAGCTCGCGGTGTACGGTGCCGGAATGCACCGACAGGGGAACAAGGATCGCCGTTGCGCCAAGGATCAGGGCAACATTGGTGATATTCGAGCCAATCGCATTACCGACGGCCAGTCCGGAATTGTCATTGAGCGAGGCCATCAACGAAACCAGGATTTCCGGTGCCGAGGTGCCAAAACCGACAATCGTCAGGCCGATCAGCAGCGGCGAGACGCCAAGCAGCCTCGCTGTGCTGGCGGCACCCATCACGAATCGTTCGGCGCCCCACACCAGGAGCGCAAATCCGGCCAGCAGGGCCACAAGCTGAATCCACATAGGAGGCGTATAGTAGGGATTCGAACCGGCGGGGACAAATCCGTTTGCAGGCAGGGGGCGAAGCATGGGTGATATCGTTGATTTCCGACGGCCAAAGGCCACGAAAAAGCACCGGGGCAATACCCTGTGCCGGCGCGGATTTCATAAATGGGCGGTTATCAACAAGCCTTTCGATGTCAGGCAGGGCAAGCTGGTGACCAGTTATCGCTGTGAGCGTTGCGGAAAGGAAAAAAACGAATCGGTCTGAGCGGGTTTGTGTATTCGGCGGGGACTATTGCGACGGTTTCCGTATAATGCCCGCCAACCAACAGGGACAGAACTGACAACAGACCATGGCGGAAGCAGCCAATCCTTCACAATCCGACGTACTGGTGCGGATACGCGACCTGCATTTCTCGCGTGGCGAGCACATGATTTTCGACGGTATCGATCTGGATATCCCGCGTGGAAAAATCACCGCAATCATGGGGCCGAGCGGTACCGGCAAGACCACCCTGCTGCGCCTGATCGGCGGTCAGTTATACCCGGACCGGGGCAGTGTACAGGTCGATGGTGAAGAGGTACCGTCACTGCGGCGCGGCGAGCTTTATGAATTACGCAAGCGCATGGGGATGTTGTTCCAGTCCGGTGCCTTGCTGACCGACCTTGACGTATACGATAACGTGGCTTTCCCGCTGCGTGAACATACCGCCTTGCCGGAATCCATGATCCGTGATCTGGTACTGATGAAACTGCAGGCCGTGGGCCTGCGTGGCGCCCGCCACTTGATGCCCAGCGAACTGTCGGGTGGCATGGCGCGTCGCGTGGCGCTGGCACGGGCTATCGCACTGGACCCGATGATGATTATGTACGATGAGCCGTTTACCGGCCAGGATCCCATCTCCATGGGGGCGCTGGTGCAGTTGATTCGCCTGCTCAACGATGCGCTGGGCCTGACCAGCATTATTGTTTCCCATGACGTGCAGGAAACCGCGGCGATTTCGGATTACATCTATGTCATTTCGCGTGGCAAGGTGGTCGGGCACGGCACCCCGGATGCTCTCGACAAAACAGACTCCGAGTGGGTCAGGCAGTTTATGCTGGGTCTGCCGGACGGCCCGGTGCCGTTCCACTACCCGGCACCGGATTACCGGGAAGACCTGTTACAGGGCGGGGAGGCTGGTTGATGATGCTGGAATGGGTTCGACAACTGGGCAGGAGCGGTATCGATTTTTTTGAAAAACTCGGGCGCGGTCACCTGTTTCTCGTCAAGACGCTGGCCGGTGTCCCCGAAGTGCTGGCACGTCCACGACTGTTGATCGCACAGTTGCTGTCGGTCGGTGTACTGTCATTTATGCTGATTGCTATTTCCGGCCTGTTCGTCGGCATGGTGCTCGCCCTGCAGGGTTACAACACCCTGGTCGATTTCGGTGCCGAGGAATCACTGGGTGTGGTGGTGGCGCTGTCGATTGTACGCGAGCTGGGGCCGGTGGTGACGGCCCTGTTGTTTGCCGGTCGTGCCGGTTCCGCGCTGACAGCAGAGATCGGCCTGATGAAAGCTACTGAACAGCTGTCAGGGATGGAAATGATGGCAGTCGATCCCCTGCACCGGGTTATTGCCCCCCGCTTCCTGGCAGGTGTCATTTCCATGCCGTTGCTGGCAGCGATTTTCAGTGCTGTCGGTATATGGGGCGGGTACTTTGTCGGTGTCGGGCTACTGGGTGTCGACGAGGGTGCCTACTGGTCGCAGATGCAGGACAAGGTGGACTTTCTTGATGACATCCTCAACGGCGTTATCAAGAGTGCCGTGTTTGGCGTGGTAACAACCTGGATTGCCGTGTTCGAGGGTTACGATACGATACCGACGTCTGAAGGCGTCAGCCGTGCCACCACGCGTACCGTCGTGCATTCTGCCTTTGCTGTACTGGGACTGGATTTTGTATTAACCGCATTAATGTTCGGAGATAGCTGAGCATGAAACAGACCAAAACAACAGAAATGCTGGTGGGGATGTTTGTCGCAGCCGGTATTGCCGCGTTATTTGTACTGGCCATGCAGGTCAGTAATCTCAGCAGCTTTACCGAAGAGGGGACCTACACCATTACAGCGCGCTTCGATAATATCGGCGGGCTCAAGGTGCGCTCGGCCGTGAAGGCCGCCGGCGTGCTGGTGGGGCGGGTAGGCAGTGTGGATTTCGATAACGATCGCCAGGTTGCGGTGGTCACATTACACATCAACCAGCGCTATAACCGCTTCACTGATGATACTTCGGCGAGCATCTTTACAGCCGGGCTGCTGGGTGAACAGTATATTGGCCTGGAATCGGGGGGTTCTGACGAATACCTGGTGGATGGCTCTGAAATCGATGAAGCTTTGACCCAGTCGGCGATCGTGCTGGAGAAACTGATCAGCAAATTTGTCATGGACAAGGCGAGCGGCAAGTAGGCGTGGACAAGGACCAGGCCACAGTCGAGCCGGGTCGCGACGGGCGGCTGGAGGTTCATGGCGAACTGAGTTTTGTCTCGGTACCCGGGTTATGGCGCAACTGCCGTGAAACCTGTGCCGCGGGTGGTGATATCGACATCGACCTCGGCCAGGTCAGTCGTTCCGACAGCGCCGGACTGGCACTGCTGGTGGAATGGTTGCGCGAGGCACAGCGTAGCGGTGCTCGGCTGCGCTTTTTCAATATTCCGCCACAAATGCTGGAAATGGCCCGTGCCAGCGGCCTGGAACAGATTCTCCCCCTGCACAGGGACTGAGCCGGTTGCTACCGCAGGGTTTGCGGGGGAGAGACCCCGCCGGACTTATAGTATGATCTGCCACCTGAAGTATTGAGGACGAGCGGAACCATGCAGGCAGACGAACTGAAAAAAATCATCGAAGACGGCATTCCTTCGGCACAGGTCACTGTGCAGGGTGATGGCGATCATTTCGAGGCGACCATTGTCAGCCCCGAATTCGAGGGCAAGAACAAGGTGCAGCAGCACCAGATGGTGTATGGCGCGCTGGGCGACCTGATGCAGGGTGCCGTGCATGCACTGTCATTCCGTACCTTCACGCCGGAAGACTGGAGCAAGCAGCTCTGATCCCGGCTATTTACTGGCACACTGACTCCAGGCCCGACCATGTCCGAACCGTTGACCATTGCCCTGTCCAAGGGCCGTATTTTCAAGGAAACCCTGCCGCTGCTGGCGCACGCCGGTATCGAGCCGGTCGATGACCCGGAAACCAGCCGCAAGCTGATCCTGGATACCAACCAGGAGGACGTAAAGCTGGTGATCATCCGTGCCTCGGATGTGCCGACCTACGTGCAGTATGGCGCTGCCGATCTGGGTGTTGCCGGCAAGGACGTGCTGATGGAGCACGGCGGGGCGGGCCTGTATGAACCGCTCGACCTGCGCATTGCGCGCTGCCGGCTGATGGTGGCCGGGCGGGAAGCCTGGACGCCGCAGACGCGTCGTTTGCGTATCGCCAGCAAGTACGTCAACAGCACGCGCCGGTACTTTGCCGAACAGGGCCAGCAGGTGGAAATCATCAAGTTGTATGGCTCCATGGAGCTGGCGCCGCTGGTCGGCCTGTCCGACCTGATTGTGGACGTGGTGGATACGGGGAATACACTCAAGGCCAATGGCCTGAAGCCACTCGATCACATTGCCGACATCAGTTCGCGGCTGGTGGTCAACAAGGCTTCCATGAAGCGCAAGCACGCCCGGGTGCAGGCATTCATCGAGCGGGTTGCCGAGGCCGTGGAACGACAGCAGGCCGCCTGAACATGACAGACATCAAGCGACTCGACAGCAGCGAGGACGGTTTCTATGCCGCACTCGACCAGGTGCTGGCCTGGGAGGCTTCCGCCGATGAAGCGGTGGAGAATACAGTGCGCGGGATTATTGCGGCTATTCGCGACCGTGGTGATGCCGCACTGCTGGAGTACACGGCCCGGTTTGACCGGGTGCAGGCCGACAGTGTCGCGACACTGGAAATATCCACCGACCGTCTTCGCAAGGCACTGAATACCATTCCTGCCGACCAGCGTGAGGCGCTGGAACATGCTGCTGCGCGCGTGCGGGCCTATGCCGAACACCAGAAAATGGAGTCCTGGAACTATACCGAGGATGACGGTACGGTACTGGGCCAGCAGGTCGCGGCACTGGACCGGGCCGGCCTGTATGTGCCGGGTGGCAAGGCAGCCTACCCCTCGTCGGTCTTGATGAATGCCGTACCGGCCAAAGTGGCCGGTGTAACTGAACTGATCATGGTAGTGCCGACCCCGGACGGCATCGTCAACGAACTGGTGCTGGCGGCGGCTGCCGTGGCTGGTATCGACCGGGTCTTTTCGATCGGTGGCGCACAGGCGGTAGCGGCCCTGGCGTATGGCACAGAAACCATCCCGCGTGTCGACAAGATTGTCGGCCCGGGCAATATCTATGTCGCGACGGCCAAGGGGATGGTATTCGGCCAGGTCGGTATCGACATGATCGCCGGTCCGTCCGAGATCCTGGTGGTGTGTGACGGCAGAACCGACCCTGACTGGATTGCCATGGACCTGTTTTCACAGGCCGAGCACGACGAAGATGCCCAGTCTATCCTGGTCAGCCCGGACGGGGATTTCCTCGACCGCGTCGCAGCCAGTATCGACAAGCTGCTGCCGATTATGCAACGCAGGGACATTATCCGCCAGTCCCTGCAGGGGCGTGGTGCACTGGTGAAGGTGAAGGACCTGGACGAAGCCGTCGAGGTTGCCAACCACATCGCCCCCGAACACCTGGAACTTTCTGTTGAAGATCCGCAGGCCATGGCAAAGCGTATCCGCCATGCCGGTGCCATCTTCATGGGCCGTTACACGGCCGAGGCGCTGGGTGACTATTGTGCCGGCCCCAACCACGTGCTCCCGACCTCGCGTACCGCACGGTTTTCTTCGCCACTGGGTGTGTACGATTTCCAGAAACGTTCCAGCATTATTTATTGCTCGGCGCAGGGTGCCGATGTGCTCGGACGTACAGCGTCCACGCTGGCGCGCGGCGAGGGGCTGGAAGCGCACGCCCGCTCGGCCGAGTACCGGGTGCTGAAAGACGCATGAACGCCGATGTTAAATCCCCACAGTTCTGGATCCGTCCCGAAATCCAGGCGTTGAAGGCCTACCATGTGCCGGAGCCGGGCGACAGCATCAAGCTGGATGCCATGGAGAACCCCTATTCCTGGCCGGAGCCGCTGGTCGATGAATGGCTCGAAGTGCTGCGTGATGTGGAACTGAATCGTTACCCTGACCCGGGTGCGAGCGCGCTGACCGAACGTCTGCGTGAAGCCATGCAGGTGCCGGACAGTGCGCAGATCGTGCTGGGTAATGGTTCTGACGAACTGATCCAGATGCTGGCACTGGCCGTGGCACAGCCGGACCGTGTGATCCTGTCGCCGGACCCGACCTTTGTCATGTACCGGATGATCGCCGACGTGGCCGGCCTGTGTTACGAAGGTGTACCACTGGCGGAGGACTTTTCACTCGACCTCGATGCCATGCTGCACGCTATCGACCTGCACCAGCCGGCTATCGTGTTCCTGGCCTACCCGAATAATCCTACCGGTACGTTGTTCGACCAGGCTGCCATCGAGTCCATAATCGAGCATTCCCCGGGGCTGGTGGTTGTCGATGAAGCCTATGCACCATTTACTGATGCCAGCTTTATGCCAAGGCTTGACGAGTTTCCCAACCTGCTGGTGTTGCGTACTGTGTCGAAAATGGGCCTGGCCGGGTTACGGCTTGGCCTGCTGGCCGGTTCACGGGAATGGCTGGGCGAGATCAACAAGACACGGCTGCCCTACAATATCAATGTGCTGACCCAGGCCAGTGCCATGTTTGCGCTGCAGCACAAGGCCATGCTGGACGAACAGGCCGGTCTGATTCGGGCGGAGCGAAGTCGTCTGCTCGACGCGTTGTCAGCCTTCAAAGGTGTCACGGTGTATCCCAGCGAAGCAAACTTTGTGCTGTTTCGCGTGGTGGAAGGAACGGCTGATACGGTGTTTGCCTCGTTATGCGAGCAGGGTGTATTGATCAAGAACCTCAATCCCGCCGGGGGGCGCATGCAGGATTGTCTGCGGGTGACGGTCGGTACAGCGGATGAAAATACCCGTTTCCTTGCTGCACTGGAAAACGCACTCGCCTGAGCCCGTCATTGCGAGCAACGCGAAGCAATCTCTTTGGCCTGATGCAAGTCTGACAGAGATTGCCGCGCTGCGCTCGCAATGACGGTGGGTTTTAATACGGGTTTATGGGGAGGATGCTGTTCATGAAACAATGCATCCAGTGTCTGATCAGCGGCCGTGTTCAGGGTGTGTTTTTCCGGGCGTCAGCGCGTGCCGAGGCAAAACGACTGGATATTTCCGGCCATGCGATCAATCTGCCTGACGGGCGGGTCGAGGTGCTGGCCTGCGGGGAAACGGTTGCCCTGGAGGCAATGAAACGCTGGCTTGAAAACGGTCCGTCAGGTGCGCGAGTAGAACACGTTGAGTGCAAGCCAGTCAGTGTGGAAATTCTGAGTGGCTTCCATGTGGGTTGATCACGTGCTGTTTAATTACGCATGATTTTCTTCAGGCGCGGCCCTTGCGTGGCGCAACCTGTAACTGTTCCACCTTCCCCACCGCGACATTATGGCCGGGCTCCCGGCTGGCTTTCTGAGGTGCCAGTATCGTGTCACGCGGCGGGTGCCTGTCATCGGGTTTCGGGTAATCCAGCGTGTAGTGCAGGCCACGGCTTTCCTTGCGCAGCTGTGCCGAATGGATAATCAGCTCGGCGACCTGCACCAGGTTGCGCAGTTCC
>JALVCM010000463.1 GCA_027010005.1 Thiohalobacter sp. | reverse complement strand
TGATTAATTCAGAATTCACGTCATTGCGAGCGAAGCGCGGCAATCTCATACAATGGAATCAGTCTGTTAGAGATTGCCACGTCACTTCGTTCCTCGCAATGACGAATTAATCAGAGCCTCCGCAGTTTTTACTCTGACCCCAAATAGTTCAAATAGTTAACGCGGTGGTAACAGCGGTATACGTGGATACTTGAAGAAGGGGATCAGTGCCATGCCGGCGATAAAGCCGCCGATATGTGCGCTGAATGCCACGCCGCCGGGTTGGCCGCTGCTGGCAGCGGAGCTGATCAGCTGCAACACAAACCAGAATCCCAGTACCAGTCCCGCGGGAATACGCATGGTGTAGAGGAAAAACCCCAGTGGTACGGCGACCAGTACACGCGCATGCGGGTACATGAGCAGGTAGGCGCCGAGCACACCGGAGATGGCGCCGCTGGCGCCGATCATGGGGACGGTCGAACCCGGGTCGGGCAGGGCCTGGGCGAGTACTGCAAAAACACCACTGATCAGGTAAAAGACCAGAAAACGTCCATGCCCCATGGCGTCCTCGACATTGTCACCGAATATCCACAGGTACAGCATGTTGCCGATCAGGTGCATCCAGCCACCGTGCAGGAACATGGAGGTAAAAATGGTCATCCATTCCGGTACCACGCTCAGTTCCGGTAACAGTTGTTTGCCGCCGAACACGACCGCGGGGGTCATGCCAAGACTGTAGACGGCCAGTTCCACCCGTTTGCCCAGTGACAGCTCCCAGAAGAATACCAGCACACAGGCAATGATGATGCCTATCGTGACATAGGGCGTGGTACGGGTCGGGTTGTCATCGTGCAGAGGGATCACGGTCTGTTCCTGTTATCCGGTATGACTTTGTGGACTCGTTGTGTCGAGGTATTCCAGGATATCGGCCGGTTGTTCAATCAGTGCATCGGCACCCCAGTTTTCCGGGCGGTCGTGTTCCATCAGGTAGCCAAACAGCGCGGCCAGCGTCCGCATGCCGGCATTGCGGCCGGCCTCGATATCACGCTCGGCATCACCGACATAAACGGCCTGTTGCGGCTGGCAGCCAGCCAGCCTGCAGGCGTGCAGCAGGGGCGCGGGGTGAGGTTTGCGTTCCGGGAGGGTATCACCGGATACCACACAGGCGGCACGCGGTGTCAGCTGCAGGGCATCCATCAACGGGTCTGTCAGCCAGCCCGGCTTGTTGGTGACCACACCCCAGCGGATATCGCGTTGTTCGAGTTCGTCCAGCACTTGCGCCATGCCCGGGAACAGGGTGGTGTGTACGGCGAGATTGGCCTGGTACAGGTCGAGCAGCTGTTTGCGCAGCGGTTCGAAGTCGGGATGTTGCGAATCGATGCCAAACCCGAGTTCGATCAGTGCACGTCCACCGTGTGAGACGACCGGGCGGATGTACTCGAACGGCAGTGCATCACGGCCATTGAGTTGCAGTGTGGCATTCAGTGCGGCGGCAAGATCCGGCGCGGTATCGAGCAGGGTGCCGTCCAGGTCGAACAGCACAGTGCTTGTCGGTCCGTCCATCTTCAGTCGGTCTTCCGGAACCAGGCGAGGTAGTTCACATCAACGTCGTTGCCCAGACTGTAGGTACAGGTGAGCGGGTTGTAGGTCATGCCGGTGAGATCCTGCAGTTGCAGTCCCGCAACGCGTGCCCAGCGTTCCAGTTCGGATGGACGGATAAATTTCCGGTAATCGTGTGTCCCGCGTGGCAGCATGCGCAGCAGGTATTCCGCGCCGACGATGGCAA
>JALVCM010000462.1 GCA_027010005.1 Thiohalobacter sp. | reverse complement strand
GGAGAAGGTGGTTGTTGGTGATGCGGTCTACATCAACAGGGACACCCTTATCGAGACGGGGCATGGTGGCAGCCTGGTCATTGGCAACCGCACCACGATTCAGCCGCGTTGCCAGTTTTCCGCCTACAAGGGTGATATCCGCATCGGCGAAGATGTACAGATCGCACCGGCGTGTGCGTTTTACCCCTACAATCACAGCATGTCCGCTGATGTACCCATGAAGCAGCAGCCACTGGTTTCAAAGGGTGGTATCCGGATCGACGACGATGTCTGGCTGGGCTACGGTGTCATCGTGCTGGACGGTGTACATATTGGCAAAGGTGCCGTTATAGGGGCGGGTTCCGTGGTAAACAGGGACATCCCGGCCGGGACCATTGCCGCGGGTGTTCCCGCCAGAGTGATCAAGGACAGGGAATAATCCGGATAAAGCAATGACCGAAAAGCCACTGATCAGCGTATGTACGCCTGTCTACAATGGAGAGGATTTCCTCGAACACTGCATAAAAGGCGTTCTCGCCCAGCGTTATGACAATTTTGAATACATTATTGTCGATAACGCCTCCACGGACCGGACGCCGGACATCATCGAGCGCTACCGTGCACAGGACTCCCGTATCCGGGTCATACGCAATCCCGAAACTGTCCCGGTCATCGACAATTTTCGTACCTGTTCCGCACATGGCAGCGAAGCGGCCAAATGGATCAAGTACGCACTGGCGGATGACTACCTGCACCTCAACTGCCTGGAAGAAATGCTGGCAGTGGGTGAGCAGAGTGAATCCATCGGCCTTGTCTCCGCCTACCGGTTGTATGGCGCCCAGCTGACTAATGTCGGCCTGCCGGTCGAGCAGTCTGTTTTCAAAGGCAGCGACATTCTCAAGCGCCAGTTGATGCGCCAGTTACACGTGTGCAGCAGCTCGCCCAACTCCCTGCTGTACAGAAAGTCGGCATTCGATGCGGTGGGGGGATTCGATAATACCTACCTGCACGCCGACAGCGAACTGGCCATGCGCCTGCTGGACCGTTATGACCTGGGGTTTGCACACTGCGTGTTTACCATGACCGGACTTCACGGGGCGCGGGGTGAGACACGCTCCATCTACAACGGTATCGTGATCCGGGAGTTCATGGATTTTGGCTTCAGGAAGCTGGACCGCTACCAGAGTGTTGAGTTTAGCCAGCAAGAACGTGATGAACTGGCCCTGTGGTATGCCGACAAGGTGGATGAATTCCTCGCAAAAAAACTGGCACACCTGGATTTTGATAATATCCGTACCATGCTGGGAGGTTGCCCGGAAGAGGTTAAGGCAAGGTTGCGTCGCGCACTTTCCGGTCGGCACCTGAAAAGCCTGCTGGGTGAGCTGGTACGTGTCGTGCGCCGAAGGTAAGTGATGGCGGTATGAAAGTTTCAGAGCTTATTATCCGTACAGTACAGGCTTTAATGCCCCTGCAGGGTGCAGATGGTGCGTTCCCGCCGGGACACAATGGACCCTATTACGACGATGAATTACCGCTGAGGAACACGGCGCACATCCTCATATTGCTTCTGAAGGCGCATGAACTGTCCGGTGAGCCACATTACCGTGACGCTGCCCTGAAAGCACTGGAGTATGTCACCGCTGCTGAGCGGCGCCCGATGGGCGCCACATTCTGGATACGCCGCAATCCACGCAAGGACTTCTCCAATGGCCTGATCGGGCAGGCATGGGTGATCGAGGCACTGGCCTATGCAGCGCAGCAACTGGACGATGAACGGCTGCTTGCCATG
>JALVCM010000461.1 GCA_027010005.1 Thiohalobacter sp. | reverse complement strand
ACCTGCGCGTGAAACGGCATCCCTGAAAGCATCCATCCGGTTTTGTTCACCCGGACGCATCAGTGCCTCACCCAGGCTCAGGCCGGTGGCACCGGCCAGACAGATGACACTCAACTCGACCACGCCGTGTGCCACAATAAATTCAAACAGCCGCTGGTCCAGGCCATAGTGCCCGGTGAAGGCAAAAATCCCGCCCAGCATGAGGCCGTTCATGGCAATAATATAAAACGTACCCAGCCCGTAAAACACACCAAGTACAAACGCGGTCAGTGTCACCACGACGTTGTTGGTGATAATCGAAAATGCCAGCACGGAAGAAGGCAATATATTCAGCAGGTCATCTGTCCATAGCTCACCGGACTGGACGGTATCGATCATTTTCTGTGAGGCGAACAGGGAGATGAGTTCCGGAAAGGTACTGACCAGCCACCAGCCACAAAAGACACTCAGCAGAAACAGCAGAATCGTGTTGATAATAACCGTGCGCAACTCGTGAACAACTTTTGGTGCACCCTGCAGGGCGGTTTGCCTGAGTGATCTCCATAACGAACCCGGCCGGGCATAGATTTCCTCGCGGCAGCGTACGGTCAAACTTCCAAGATAACGCACCAGCTCCGTACCCGGCACGGCAGAACGCGCCAGCGCCAGGTCGCGGCCCAGTGCGCGGAAGCCTTCGACAAACTCAACTTCCTCTTTTCCGCCACCCGTATTGTTTTTTCCGGCCCCCCTGCAATGGGCATCCATCCACTGCCAGCGCTCGATCCGGCCTTCCAGCCAGTGTTTGAGCGCCTGCTGTTGTGAAGGCATTACGCCGCCACTCCTGCAATTTGCTTTAATTGCTCATGAAGCAGGCGATCGAGCTGGTTGGGGCCATCGACAGCGGGGACTTCCCGGCCGATCCTGGCCAGGAAACGTGTCGCGATCGTGGTGCGGGCATCACGTTCCAGCGTCTTCCAGCGGTCGATGATATCCAGCAGCAGGGCCTGGTCAGATGGCGCCAGCTCGGTACCGGAAACCAGTGTCCTCGCCCGATCCAGGGCATCATCACGAGCTTTCTCTTCGTAGACCAGCAGCGTTCCTGCCGCCATGTCGCCGACACGGATCTGCTTGCGGGTGGCAATACAGGCCACACAACCCACCACATAAAACGCCGGCAGACTGTCCACCAGCCGGAACAGGTTACGGATAATGATCGCAGCGATGCCGGGTGTCTGCCCGTCATCGGTTACCAGCCGTATACCGGCCATCCGCTTGCCCGGTGTTCGACCACGCATGATGACTTCGAGAACAGGATGATAGAAGACATATAACAGCGTTGCAGGCAGAAAGAACAGATACGTACCCCAGTGGTCGCTGGCGTCAAGGGTCGTGGCGCGTAAGGTCTGTTCGCCCGCCCCTGTCATCAGAACCCAGGCACCGAATAACCAGGCCAGGCTCAACAGGAGACGGAAATGCCAGTCGAGAATAAAGGCATAGCTGCGGCTGCCCAGTTCGGCGATTTCCAGGCGCAGCTCCATGCCGTCGGCTGAAGGTACTTTGAGAAGATTTTCCATAATATCTCGACATTTTAGCGTAGTGTGAAATAGCCTGAGGTTATCGGCTTGCCACAAAAAAGCTTTGGGCGTCACCAGGCCCACAAAACAAAAATTCTGCTTGCTCTGCCGGGCTTCATCCGCTATCTTGTATTCAAGCTCCAGATAGAACACTACATGTAGTGTTCTATGTCACAGGGAACCCGGTGAGAATCCGGGACTGTCGCGCAGCGGTATGGG
>JALVCM010000460.1 GCA_027010005.1 Thiohalobacter sp. | reverse complement strand
CAGAGCCTGCGCGAAGCCCTGCTCACTGTCCAGCGACAGGCCAAACAGCCAGGCAAACAACGGGATGGAAAGAAACATCAGCACACCGGAAATCCGGTGCCCGATAGAGGCGATACCGCCGGGTGGCAGCCTGATGGCCAGCAGATTGAGGAACTTCGGCGCAGCTTTTTGTTTTGCCATGAAATCGACTAACCCTGTCTTTCGAGTTTTATACCACCTGCCTGAATGAATCGCCAGTTTTTGTGTGGCTGACAGCCGGGGGAAGATTGTCTACCATTCGACCGGTTACCTTACGGACAGACACAGCCCATGATCCCTGACTGGAAAACCTTTCTTGAAAATGCCGGCGCCGAATTTGATGAAAAAGGCGTTGCCCACTATGGAAACCTGCGCCGCGAGCTGAGCGTGGCACTGACCGGCAATGTGTTTGCCGACCTCTCGCACTACGGACTGATCTCGGTACACGGAGACGATGCGTCAGACTTCCTGCTCGGCCAGTT
The DNA here is from genome assembly GCA_027010005.1 of Thiohalobacter sp. GTDB lineage: Bacteria > Pseudomonadota > Gammaproteobacteria > DSM-19610 > DSM-19610 > Thiogranum. The sequence goes on along the minus strand of JALVCM010000460.1, from coordinate 1,273 downwards.
TACCAACGACCTGCGCGAGGTCGATGAACAGCACAGCCAGTTCAGCGGCTACTGTAATGCCAAGGGCCGGCTGCTGGCCACTTTCCGTGTGTTCCGGCGTGGCGACAGTTACTACCTGAGCCTGCCGGCCGAGATGGTGGAATCACTGATCAGCAAATTGCGTATGTTCGTCCTGCGCTCGAAAGTTACGCTCGAGGAAGCCAGCGATACCTTTGTTCACCTTGGCGTCTCGGGTGAGTCGGCAGCGGCAGACCTGGCGAAGATTTTCGGGGCGCTGCCCGAAAAGGTCCATGACGTTATCCGGCACGACGACGGGATAATTATCCGTGTACCCGGCGTCCGTCCCGGTTATGAAGTTTTCACCACGGTCGAACAGGCCGCCCCGCTGTGGGACGCGCTGAATGTCCACAATGCCCCGGTGGGTGCCGATGCCTGGCAACTGCTGGACATCGAGGCCGGAATCCCGTTGATCTATCCGGAAACCCGCGAGGCCTTTGTCCCGCAAATGGTCAACCTGCAGCTGGTCGATGGCGTGAGTTTCCGCAAGGGCTGTTACCCCGGCCAGGAGATCGTGGCACGCATGCAGTACCTCGGCAAGCTCAAGCGACGCATGTACCGCGCCCATATCGACAGTGACAGCCGGCCCCGGCCCGGGGATGAAATTTTCCCTGCCGGCAAGGATGCCCAGAGCATCGGCAAGGTGGTTTCTGCCGCACCTTTTCCGGACGGTGGCTTCACATTACTGGCCGTCCTGCAGATTGCCAGCGCGGAATCCGGCGAAGCCCTGCATGTCGGGGCCAGCGACGGCCCGCTGCTGGAACTCGAACATTTGCCCTACCCGTTCGCTGACGGGACATAAACCTGCTACCCGGCCTTCAATAAACCACCAATGAGGCCGCTATAGTCAGGGATGACCCGCGCAACCGGAAAGGAGCAGTCATGGAACCGGAAAATGTATTTGTCAAAGAGCTGATCGACGACCTGGAAAGCGGGCATCTGCAGCTCCCCACACTACCCGAGGTCGCCCTGAGGGTACGGGATGTCGTCGATGATGAAAACGCCAATGCCAGCCAGATTTCCCAGATTATCGCCCAGGATGCAGCCCTGTCGGCACGCCTGATTCATGTCGCGAACTCTCCGCTGTACCGTGGGCGCAATGAAATCGACCGCCTCGACATGGTGGTGGCACGCCTCGGCAGCAAGCTGGTGCGCAACCTGGTCACCAGCCAGGTCATGAAACAGATGTTCCAGGCCACCCACGACGCAGTCGACC
>JALVCM010000459.1 GCA_027010005.1 Thiohalobacter sp. | reverse complement strand
CCCTGCCGCGGATCTTCTTGAACCCGACACCGATGTTATGGAAACGGTTGTCCATAAACAGCGCCTGTGTCTGCTCGATGGTGTGGCAGGACACACAACGTCCCTTGCCGGTGAAAACATCCAGTCCCCGGACCTGTGCCGGCGTCATCGCGGATGTGTCGCCGGCAAAGTAATAACGGTCGAAGGGTGAGTCACCGGCCACGATGGTGCGTTCAAAACTGGCAATGGCCTTTGCGACATGATCCATGCTGATGGATGACGCATCGACACCGAAGACCGTTTTAAACGCTTTGACATAATCGCGGTCCTTGCGGATCACGGCCAGGATCGGCGCATGGTCCGGCAGGCCACCCTCGACCGGGTTGACGGGTGGTTGTTTCGACTGCCCTTCCAGGTCCGGTTCACGGCCGTCCCAGAACAGTGTCTTCATGTAAGCCGCATTGATGACGGTCGGTGCGTTACGGGTACCGGTCATTCCGTTGAAACCCTTTGATACCGGAAGATTGTCGGTAAAGGCCTTTGCCTGCGAGTGACAGGTGGAACAACTCACCTTGCCGTCGGCACTGAAACGGGCGTCGTGGAACAGCCTGTCTCCCAGTGCAATTTTTTCAGGTGTTTGTCGATTGTTCTCCGGGACCGGAACCGGTGGCAGACCCAGTGGCGCCGCAGACACGCTGGCCGCCACACCGCTGAAGATCAGCGCAATAGCAAGTTTGTTTATCATCTCAAGCCCTCCTTTGACCGTGAAAAGTCTAGACCCGGTCTAAAACGGTTGCCAATTGCATTTATCAAGTGGTGTAATAGCCAGCAACTATCGATGAGTTTGTGCCATGAACCTTTCCGAACTGCGCTACGTGGTTGCACTTGCCCGGGAACGCCATTTCGGGCGTGCGGCCGCGTCCTGCTTTGTCAGTCAGCCCACACTCAGCGTAGCAATCAAAAAACTGGAAGAAGAACTCGGTATTGCCCTGTTCGAGCGTGCCAGCCATGACGTCCGGGTCACCCCGGCCGGCGAACGCGTCGTGGAAAAGGCACAGCAGGCGCTGGAGGCTGTCGAGTCCGTGCGCCAGGCTGCCATTGCCGAGAGTAATCAACTGGCCGGCCCGTTGAGAATCGGCGCCATCTTTACCATAGGCCCCTACCTGTTCCCGGACCTGATACCCAACCTGAACGAACTGGCACCGGCCATGCCGCTTATCATCGAGGAAAACTACACGTCGGTACTGGCAGAAAAGCTCAAGCGCGGCGACCTTGATGTCATTATCATCTCGCTGCCTTTTGACGAACCGAATATTCTCACCCTGCCCCTGTACGAAGAGCCTTTTGTTATCCTGCTGCCTGCCTCGCATCCGCTGACGGCGAAAAAGACCCTGCGCTCGAAGCACCTGGAAGGGGAACACATTCTGATGCTGGGCGCCGGCCACTGTTTTCGTGACCAGGTGATCGAGGCCTGTCCGGCCTGTGCGCCAAAAGCCATTGGTGAAGATGCCTCCGTCTACACAGCTGAAGGCAGCTCACTGGAAACCATCCGCCATATGGTGGCATCCGGTATGGGCCTTACGGTGCTGCCCTGCACGGCGGCCGGGGCTGACCGTTACTCGCAACGGTTGCTGGCCATACGCCGCTTCACCAGCCCGGCACCCAGCCGGACAGTAGCACTGGCCTGGCGGGCCAGCTTCCCGCGCCCCAGGGTCATTGATGCGGTAAAAGCCGCAGTCGCCGACCTGCAGTTGAGCTGCATCCGTCCCCGTTCAGGTCGCAGGAAAAAGAAACGCTGACAAGGT
>JALVCM010000458.1 GCA_027010005.1 Thiohalobacter sp. | reverse complement strand
ACAGTCTGGCCGCGTGTGCATAGTTCTGGCGAAAGAACGCAATGCGTCCCGTGTCGAAACGTGCCCACGGCAGTTCACGGCCCGCCAGCACGGCTTCGCAAAGGTTCCCGGCACTGTCGTAGTCGCCGGCACGAATCAGCAGGTCGCTTTTCAGCTTGTAGAGTTCAAAACGGTACTTGTTGTTGTCTGCCAGGTAACGGTCGATGTATTCGAGGGCGGCGGGGTATTGTTTACGGTCCATGGCGTGCGTGATGGTGCGCAGTTCGTCCTGCTTGCGCACGAATTTTTTTAGCCGGACCTGCAGGGTGACCTTGGTAACCGGTTTGGAGATATAGCCGTCCGGCTGGGTTTCCATCGCGCCCATGACCCGCTGTGCGCTGGTCTCGGCCGAGACCATGATAAAGGCCGAACTGAACGGCAGCAGGTTGCGATGACGGGCTTCTTCCAGTACCTGCTGGCCGTTCCTGCCTTCCCCCAGGTTGTAGTCACAGAGAATGATGTCGTAGCGGTTTTGCTGTAACTTTTCGATGGCATCATCGCCGTTGCGTGCCGTCTCGATACGTTCCGGCTGCCAGGGGAGCAGCATGCTGCGCAGGGCGGTGCGCATCTCCGGGAAATCATCGACGATCAGGATCGTCCTGCGTTTGAGGCTCCATAGTTCCACGGTGGTTAGGTGTCCCGGTCGTCCCTGTCCATGCGGCTGGCCCGCGTAAGAATGATTATATCGGTTACAATCGGCCCATGTTGCGATTCACTGAACTTTCCCTGCGGCGCGGGCCGCGACTTTTATTCGAACAGGTTTCCCTGCAGATCCATCCCGGTTACCGGGTGGGCCTGACCGGTGCCAACGGAACCGGCAAAACCAGCCTGTTTTCGTTGATCCTGGGGGATTTGCACGCCGACACGGGCGAGCTTTCCGTGCCGCGCCAGTGGGTCATTGCCCACGTGGCACAGGAGGCACCGGCCGGGGACCGTGCCGCCATCGAGTACGTACTGGACGGTGACCGGGAACTGCGCGAGCTGGAGCGGCAGCTGGCCGCTGCCGAGGCGGCGGATGAAGGCGAGCAGATCGCAGAGCTGCATGCCCGTTTCGAGGCCATCGGTGGTTACCAGGCGCGCAGCCGTGCAGCACGGCTGATGCACGGGCTGGGGTTTGCCGTGAGTGACGACAACCGCCTTGCCAGTGAGTTCTCCGGCGGCTGGCGCATGCGCCTGAACCTGGCGCAGGCGTTGATGTGCCGCTCTGATCTGCTGTTGCTCGACGAGCCCACCAATCACCTCGACCTGGACGCGGTGATCTGGCTGGAAAACTGGCTGCGCAGTTACCCGGGCACGCTGATGCTGATCTCCCACGACCGCGATTTCCTGGACAGTGTCACTGACCATATTGCGCACATCGAACAGCAACACATCGTGCTGTACGCCGGCAATTACTCGGCATTTGAAGTTTACCGTGCGGAACAACTGGCCAGTCAGCAGGCGCAGTACGTCAAACAACAGCGCGAGATTGCACACATGCACGCCTACGTCGAGCGGTTTCGTGCCAAGGCCAGCAAGGCGCGTCAGGCGCAGAGCCGCCTGAAGGCGCTGGAGCGCATGGAACGGATTGCCCCGGCGCATGTCGATTCACCCTTTCATTTTACCTTGCCCGCGGCGGAAAAAATGCCGGACCCGCTGCTGCGGCTGGACGGGGTGGCGGCCGGTTACGGCAACACAACGATTCTTCGCGATGTGAACCTCGGGTTGTCACCCGGCGATCGTATCGGTCTGCTTGGACCCAACGGTGC
>JALVCM010000457.1 GCA_027010005.1 Thiohalobacter sp. | reverse complement strand
GGATCAAACCCCGTTGTAGTGCATAAAACCAGTCGGGCATGTGCAGGGCATGGCCAGTCAGTAAACTGTCCAGCGCCAGGGCCGACCAGCCAACCGGCGCGTACTGTCTGCCATCGAATCCACTCACAACCGGTTCCGTAGCGGTAACGCCGAGCAACAGTATCTTGTTACGCAACTGCCTGGCTGCTGCATCGTCGTGCATGAGCTGTTTCAGTGAATACACCGGCACCGGACTCGCCGGGCGCGGATACAACACCCTGTCCGGCAAGGTGACTTCCTGCGGTGCCAGGTGAAGGCCGGCAGACCTGCCGACCATGGCACGGGTTTCGGGCCTGGCCGCCATCAATAATGCAAGTTCGAAGCCGGGCAGGTAATCCCCGCCCATCTCGAACACCAGCGGGACACCACTGACATAACGATGCTCCATGGAGACCTCGCGAATACCGGCACTGGCGGCATCAAGAAATGCTGCCGGTGGAAGTGCCGGGTCGGCTTGCGGTGCAGGGGGCGCCCTGAACAGCACATCCTGTACAACCTGCTGCCAGGATGGATCCGCATTTGCCACCGGCAGGCGCAGGTGTGCCAGCTGCGCCACTGTGCTGGCTGAATGATTTCCCTCCTGTGAAGGCAGTGCCAGTACAACATGAGAGGATTTGTGCAACACCTGTTCCAGCTGCCCGTCCGTGTCCAGCTGTTGCAGCCAGGTTTTCGCCTGTTGCCGGACGGCTGCTGGCAACTGGTCGAGTTGTTCGCGCATGTCGGTGATTTTTTCCGGGGTCTCCCTGCCGGACAGTGGCGTGAATACGCCGATGGCGGCCGGCCTGAATTGCAGCAGGCGGTCGATGGCCTTCGCCAGCCGGCTGCGCGGCCAGGGCCAGTCACCCCAGGCATCCAGCGTGGTGCGGTCGATAGCCACCACGGCAACCGAAGCGGAGGATTCAGGTACAGGCATAAAACGGCCTGCAAAGGCGGGTAACAGTGATTCGACGGCCCCGGTTGGCAGGCTGTAACTCACCGCCAGCAACAGCAACGCGGCCAGCATGACCCAGACACGGCCAAGTGACCGAAAAGATGAACCTGCCCCGAACAAAGCCATAAAGAATACCCGTTACATTCCATAGGCTAGCGGTCATCACGGGGCTGTCTTGACCGTACAGGACGCTGGCAGGCAGCAGGTCGGCAAAAATTTTGAACGGGTTCACAATTCCGGGCTGACGGGTTACCTGAGCGCCGCCTGGACGGCACTGGCCACCGTCACCAGTCGCGACGCCGGCTGGGTACCGACTACCGCGTAGCCCATCTCGCCATCGATCCAGTAGAACACGTGCAGGCTATCCTGCTCACGGTAGCGAAATTCACTGACACCATCCGGGTCGGCAACACGACGCACATACACTGTCAGCCGTTGCCCCTGCGCATCTTCGTACATGAACTGCGCGGCCATCCGGTTGGTGGAAGGCAACAGGCGGCCACCAATGAATGTCAGGTTTTGTTGTGACAGGTCAGGCGCCCTGAGTTCGGTGTGCATCCGCTGCGACAACCAGCGATCCAGTGACGCCTGTTGATCCGCGGCGATTTCCACCGGGTAGCGCAGGTCCGTGGAATAGACCTGGTGTGCGAACGTGGCGGGCTGCACCAGATCGGTCATCAGCGGCCCGGACAGGATCATTTGCGGGGCGGGGCGCAGAGCCCAGCCAAGCAATCCCGACACCAGCATTAATAACGCCACGGCGGCCACACGGGCAAGACCCGGGAATGAAACCCGGTGCGCCAGTACGGGTGTTTGCAC
>JALVCM010000456.1 GCA_027010005.1 Thiohalobacter sp. | reverse complement strand
CTCCTGAACCGCACGGGTGGCCGGTGAAAACAGAATGTCAGCCGGGTCCGGTGTCTTGGGCGTGTCTTTAGGGTCAGTCATATCGGCACAGTTTATTCAGGCTGAGTGCTTTGCATGGCGTCGCGACGGGAAAAGTCTTCATGCCAGGCGGTCAACTCCGGATGTTGGTCACGCCAACCCAGCTCAGACAAGCGGAAATCCAGATAAGCAAGGGATGAACCCAGTGATAGTTGCGCCAGCGAGACGCGTCCGGGCAGTGTGTCGAGGCTTTCCTGGCTAACATCCAGCGAACGACGGATCTGGGTTTCCCACTGTGTGATCCAGTCAGCGGATTGTTCCTGGGCCGGCCTGCGCCGCTCCATAACAATGTTATAGGCGGCATCGAGTATACCGTCGCAAAGCGCCTGCCAACGCAGGACAGTCCAGCGTTCCAGTCCAGATTCCGGCAACAGCCTGTCGGCGGTCAGGGTATCGAGGTACTCACAGATGACCGGGCTGTCATACAGAGGTGTTCCATCCGCCAGGATCAGCGTGGGTACCTTACCCAGCGGATTCTCTGCTTGCAGATCAGATGCGTTATCGAAAGGGTTACAGGCTACACAGGTGACAGCTTGATTGAGGCCCTTTTCATGGATCACCAGTCTGACCTTGCGGGAGTAGGGTGACGTTTTGGAATAGAACAGTTTCATGACGGGTTTCCCTTGTTATCATCCAGCGCATTCCGTGCCTCCAGTAAACTGTTGACCAGCTGTCGGAAAGGTTTGTCACCAATGCGCTTGCGCAGAGACTGGAACAGTTCTTCGCCGATTTTCTCCAGTTTTTTCTGCAGTCGTTTTCCTTCCCGGGTCGGGAATACCGTGGCAGAACGCCGGTCACTGCCGCTGATGTCCCGACGCACCAGATGACGGGCCGCCAGTGCGTCAACAAAACGTGTCACCGTGGACGGGTCCAGGTGCAATGCTTCGGCGAGTTGCTTCTGGGAAAGACCGGGCTCGTCGAGTACCAGGCGCATGAGGTAGGCGTGGGGCGGCGACAGGCCGGTCTGGCGGAATTCAGCTTCCCACACACGGTTCACTTTACGTGTCAGCGCGTTGAGATTGAAATAGAGGCATCTTTCAAACATGCGGCAAGTCTATAACAAAATGGTTGTACATACAAGTAATGTTATAAAAGTACAAATGGGCTTGACAGGCAGGTGACGGGCCAATTAATCTTTGAAACATGAACACTCACCTCAACACAGTCATTACCATAGTCATTATGCGACTGTGGTGGAAACCTCGTTTCCATCGCGGACTGTGCTGATGTTGTTCTATATCGATTAATCACTTCAGGGCAGCCGCGGATCTCGCCGCAACAGACTGTCCAGCATTCTCTCTCGCAGCAAGATCCCCGGCCACCCTGGATCGGGGAGACGTACGTGGAAAATGTGCAATCAACTGCTCAACAGTGGCTGGTCGGCAGCCTTATGGTGCTGCTCGCGGCGGTGGGCTTTTCAGCCAAGGCGGTATTGGTCAAATTGGCCTATGGCTATAGCGCCGGGCTGGATGCGATTACGCTGATGACCTTGCGCATGCTGTTTGCACTGCCGTTTTTTCTTGTCGTCGCATTCTGGAGCCAGTCTTGCGGCCGGTGTCGTGTTCGTCAGTCGAGCCGGGGTATCAACACAAAAACAAAGAGGATAGCCATGTTATGACAGGTGATACTGAAAGAAATATTGAAGCCGATGGTGGGTATGCGGTTATCTTTACGTCCTTAAGGTCGGAAGGGGAAGACGAAGCCTATGCGGAAACGGCAAAACGGATGCTGTCGCTGGTTTCACAACAACCCGGTTTTCTGGGAATGGATTCGGTACGTGGCGTCGATGGCAAAGGTATTACAGTATCCTACTGGAAGGACCGGGCTTCGATTGAGGCCTGGAAGCATCATCCCGAACATGCTGAGGCCCGTTCGCAAGGACGGACTTACTGGTATCAACACTTTACGGTACGAATCTGCAAAATAGAAAAGGAGTATGGGTTCTCATGAAAACAACGGTTTACAATAAATGGATGACCGCTCTGGCCCTCACGGCCATGCTTGCCCTGGCAGGCTGTGCAGCTAAGGTACAGGATGATAAACGTCTGACGACAGCCACGGTTGAATCGGCTGACGGCAGCCCGATTGTCTATGGCGTGCGTGGGCAAGGTGAACCAACCCTTGTCTTTGTGCATTGCTGGACCTGTAACCATACGTTCTGGGATGCGCAGATTGAGTATTTTTCCCGGGATCACCGGGTCATCTGGCTGGATCTGGCCGGGCACGGCGAGTCGGGCAGTAACAGGCAACGTTATACCATGCAGGCTTTCGGTCAGGATGTCGCGGCAGTCGTCAGACAGGTTGGTGCCCGCAACATCATCCTGGTCGGGCATTCCATGGGTGGGCCGGTCGCGGTGGAGGCGGCCAAACAACTGGGTGACCGCGTCATCGGGATCGTGGGTGTCGATACTTTCTATACACCTTTTGAATATCCGGCTAGTCAGGAAGCGATTACAGCATTTGTGAAGCCGTTTGAAACAGACTTCCATGGAACCAGTGACAAAATGCTGCACTCCATGTTTACCCCACAGGCTGATCCGGCTGTTGTTGATGCTATTGTCAGCAAGTTCTCAACCGCCGACCCTAAGGTGGGGGTCAGCGCCATGTATGAATTGTTTGAATGGAATGCACATCAGGCCCCGGCAGACCTGCAGCGGTTTTCCAACATGCTCTATAATATTAATGCGGCGCCCACGGGTAAGGAACCGCCACCCAATGCGCATGTCGTTATGGTGCCGGGTGTCGGACATTTCGTGGCACAGGTGAAACCTGATGCGTTCAATCAGGCGCTGGAGGGGATTATCATCAGACTGACCGGGGTGGGTGATCCGGTGGCCAAATGACACTTCAACAGGACAAACCACTGTTATTAATTGATACAACGGATGTCCGGGTGGCCGAGTTTTCGCTGCCACCCGGACAAGCGGGCGAACGACATTATCACTCGAATGTATCGGAATATTGTTACTGTCTGGAAGGCATATTGTCCGTCACCCTGGAAGGGGGCCCGCGCAAGACGCTATCACGGGGTGAAAGGCAGTTAATTCCTGCAGGTGTCCCGCATCAGGTTACAAACACGGGCGAGGTATCTTGCCGGTACCTGGTGGTGCAGGGTATCGGTGCGTTCGATTTTATACCCTTAACAGGAGAATATGATGCCCGGAATGAATTTTAACGGAGCTTGCCTGTGTGGCAGTGTCCAGTACAGGGTAAGTGGTGATGCTCTGCGGTTTTACCACTGTCATTGCGGTCGTTGCCGAAAAATGACCGGCACCGGGCATGCTACCAATATTATGGTCAAGGCTGACACCGTTGAATGGTTAAAAGGCGAGTCACTGCTGGGTTACTACAAGATTCCGGATGCAGAGCGTTTCTACAGCCAGTTCTGCAAGCAGTGTGGTAGTCCACTGCCCAGACGGGTGCCGGAGCTGGGTATGGTGGTTATCCCGGCCGGGTCACTGGACAGCGACCCCGGGATCAAGCCCGAGGCACGGATATTCCAGGGCTCCCGTGCTGAATGGTCATGTGAAGCCGGTGGGTTGCCCACGTTTGCCGAATACCCGGAAACATAACAGGCTATCGCTCATCGTCAGACTTGATACTGGATACGCATGCACCATGATGGAGGCGACGAAATGGGTCAGCGTTATACTGAACTGTCCGACAAACTGAAAAAGTTTATCGAGGCGCAGAAAATATTCTTTACAGGCACCGCCGCAGCGGATGGCCGGGTGAATATTTCGCCAAAGGGCATGGATTTGTTGCGGGTGCTCGGCAAGAACAGAGTCGTGTGGCTGAACGTGACGGGTAGCGGTAATGAAACATCTGCTCACGTCCAGGAAAATCCACGTATGACGCTGATGTTTGCTGCGGTTGAAGGCAATCCCATGATTCTTCGGTTATATGGTGAGGCAAGGGTTATTCATAAAACAGATCCTGAATGGGAAGCGCTCTTTGCCTTGTTCGATCCGCTTCCCGGTGCAAGACAGGTCTTCGACCTTTCCATCGATCTGGTTCAGACTTCATGCGGTATGGCAGTACCATTTTTTGACTATATCGGCGAGAGAGAACAATTGAACGACTGGGCTGCCAAAAAGGGAGAAGAGGGGATAAGGGCGTACTGGCATGAAAAAAACCAGACGAGCCTTGACGGGAAACCAACCCGTATTGTGGAGAAAAATGGATAAGGTATCGTTTCCTGCATCCCGGTCATGTGGTGCGTACTTACCTGATTTCGTTGTGTGGAATACTATTATGCGCGTTTTCTTCTGGCCATGACTAAGGCACCGTTTCCTGACCCTTGACGGCATCAGGTGGTAAAAGCACCAGAAACCCGTCCGGCACGAGACTTGTCGCCAGCATCACTTCGTTGATGTCACGGTGCTCGACCCAGGTGGTGTTATGTTGCTGTTCCGGGTCGCGCCAGGTTGCCTCGATCTCGTCACGCAGGGGCAGGTATTGTGCGAGTGCCTGGAGCGGTTTGCCTGCCTTGTCAGCAGTCTGGTAGAGGTCTTCCATCGCCTGCAGGCCGAGGACAAGACCCAGTTCGCGAAAGGCAAGCCGGTGCGTGACGGGTCTTTGCAGTTCACCGCTCTGCACATAGTTGTGCAAGCCACTTCGTGCGGATTCCAGCAGCCAATCAAGCAGCTTGCTATCCACAGTGACACCTTGCTGCATGAGCTGTTGCAGCCGGCAGGCATCGACCAGCAGGCCACCCAGTCCCAGTGGGTCTGCTGTGGCCAGTTCGTTGTGCCTGATCATCATGGTGTACTGGCGGGTTTCATCTTCGAGGTCCGGCCCGCTGGACAGCTGATGAAAGGTTGCTGCTGTTGCGCGCAGCTGCAGGTTACTGATATAGCCGTCCAGCGGGTCGTGCTGTCCCATGGAAGGGACCAGTACACGCTTCAGGTCAATGCTCATTTTCCAGTACATCCTGAGAGACTGCGAGGAAGGAGAGGGCAGGTAGGTGAAGGCATGGAACGCGGTGTGTGCAAGTTCACGTGCCCAGGTGTTGAACAGTGGCTGCCGTGTCGAGCGTGTCACCTGGTCGAGGGCATGCATCCATTTTGTCAGGTAGTGGAAGTACTGTCCGTCGCGGTCCCACTCCAGGCGTTCGTCGAAGGGTTCGTCAGGGGCGCGTTCCGGCAAGTCCTTGCCAATACGTAACCCGCCCCGGGTCGGATGCCGTTCACCTGCCTGCTCACCCAGTCCACTGATCCATCCCGAACGCCGGTCATCATCGCGGTGTCTCCCCAGTGTGTGGTGAACCTGGTCGACCAGCTGCAGTGCCCGTTCGGTGTATTCCTGCTTGCCGGTAGCCTGCGTCAGGCCGAGATAGTTACAAACGGCGAAAGCGTCTGTCCACAGGTAGCGCCGGTGCGGTTGTCCCGATGTGAGTCCGGTACGCGCAGCAAAGCGGTTCATCAATGTGATAGCTTCATTGATACGTGGGTCAGACATGGTTTCAGCCTTTGTCTCCTGCGTTTTGACATGATACACCTCCTGGCACATTATCAACCCTGTTATCGCTTTATCGGATTCCTGAAAGGAGAACAGGTATGACCCGAGTCACGGTAATCGGAGCCGGTTTTGGCGCATTGACGGCAATCCGGAAATTGCGTGCAGCCGATGCAGGTCTGCATATCGATGTCATTGCCCCCAGACCGGAATTTGTCTATTTCCCTGGCACCATCTGGATCCCGACCGGCTTGCGCAAGCCGGAAGACCTGGTGATTCCGCTGGCCAACTTCTTCCGGCGCATGCGGGTTGACTACCATGAGGCTGCTGTTACCGGTCTGCAGGACAACGGCCGCAGGGTAATTACACAAAAGGGAGACGTCAGCAATGACGGTCTTGTCATTGCCTCCGGCGGGCGCTTTCTGCGCAAGCTGCCGGGCATTGAGCACAGCATAACGCCCTGTGGTGGTATTGCTGCCACGGTTGAGATCCGCGACCGGCTGGCGGCCATGGAGTCAGGCACACTGGCCTTCGGGTTTGCCGGTAACCCGAAGGAACCCTCGGCCATGCGGGGTGGCCCGGTATTCGAGTTTCTGTTTGGTATCGACAGCTGGCTGCGCAGGCAGGGCAGGCGTGACCGCTTCAAGCTGATTTTCTTTACGCCGGCGGAGAAGCCCGGCGCCCGTCTCGGGCCGAAGGCTGTCAAAGGGCTGCTGAAAGAAATGGCCCGGCGTAATATTGACACCCACCTGGGGTACAAGATGAAGGGTTTTGAGGCTCGCAAGGTCATGACCGAGGGTGGCGAGTTCGAGGCCGACCTGATTCTGTTCATGCCGGGTATGACCGGTAATGAATGGTTCGACAACACGGACCTGCCACGCTCACCGGGTGGTCTGCTCAAGGCCAATGCATATTGCCAGGTGGAAGGTCAGGATAAGGTCTACGTGGCAGGTGACTCCGGCAGCTTCCCGGGCCCGGAATGGCTGCCTAAACAGGCCCACATGGCGGACTTGCAGGCAGACACGGCCGTCACCAATCTGATGGCCGAATTCAGTGGTAAAACACCAGACAATACCTTCAGGTCAGAACTGGTCTGCATCGTTGACAGTCGTACCGCAGGCATGCTGGTGGCCCGCACAGAAAAGCGCAGTTTTATTCTGCCCTCCAGCCGCCTGTTTCACTGGGCGAAACGCGGCTTCGAGTGGATGTACCTGCGCCAGTACCGCTAGTCAGCTTTGGGGAGCTACCAGGTGTTTGCCGAGGCTTCATCCCAGTCGTTACGCCAGCATTCCGGTATCTCGGAATCTGTCAGCAGGCAGCCCTCTGCAATACACGGATAGAGTTCGGCATAGTTCTGTGTTTCGGTACCGTCGACACGGCGATGGATATGGCAGGGCCTGAGATCATCCAGCCTTTCCAGGCCGGCTGCCGCTACCAGCTCTGTCAGGTTGCTTATCATGGAGGCATGATAGTTCGCTACGCGGACCGATTTGTCCTCAACGTCAAGTGCCCTGTAGCGGGCCGGGTTCTGCGTGGCGACACCGGTCGGGCAGGTGTCCTGGTTACAGTGCCGGGACTGGATACAACCGAGGGCGAACATCATGGCACGTGCCGAGTTGAGGGTATCCGCACCCAGTGCCATCAGGCGCAGCATGTGAAAGGCCGACAGGACCTTGCCCGAGGCAATGATGCGGACCTTGTCACGCAGGCCGCTACCGGTCAGGGCATTATGGACAAAGATCAGGCCGTCGCGTAATGGTGTACCGACTGAATTGGTCAGCTCGACAGGTGCGGCACCGGTACCGCCTTCTCCACCGTCGACAGTAATAA
>JALVCM010000455.1 GCA_027010005.1 Thiohalobacter sp. | reverse complement strand
CACTCGCTGGTTCAGCCAGGCCAGAAAGGTTTTGATGCCGCTGCCATAGAGGCCGGCGGCTTCCAGGGTTTCCGGGTTGGTGGCAACGAAGGCTTCTGCCTCACCCACCAGGCGCAGCAGGTTGGCGCGATGCTGGCGGCCATCCGGCCATTGCCCGACGATGCCGTGCAGGTCCAGCGTGTCGATGACGGTATTGACCCAGGCTGTGGCATCCAGCTCCCGGCACGCCTGGGATAGTGGCTCCAGCTTTGACAGGATGGGATCTTCCAGTGGCTGGCCTGAGATCAGTTGTTTCAGGGCGTCTTCAAGATGATATTGGCCCAGTTCGGTCACTGCCAGATACAAGTCGGCATGGACATCGGAAGGGTCTGCCGCGTAGGCCAGCGCATAGTAGGCAAGCTGCACGCTGCGCGATTCGAACCACCCGTATTCTTCCACCTGAACCTGGCAGCCCAGGGCGCGCAGTGCTTCAGCGTATTTTTCGATCAGAGCATGGGTGGGCAGCAGCACGGCGATATCCGAGCCCTGTACCGGGCGGTAGGTTTTTTCGGATTTGTCCCAGACCCTGGCCTTGGGATCGTCGAGTATCTGCTTGATTTGCGCCGCGCTGTGACGGGCATAGGCGTCCTGTGACTGGCTGACAGTCAGGTTGACCATGCGCAGTGGTTCCAGCTTGCTGGTAAAGTCCGCGCGCGCTTTGAGAGGTTGATAGTCACCCTCGAACAACTTCTGGCTGGCGGCATTGAGAAAATCCATCAGGCGTTTGCTGGTGCGCCAGTTGCTGTCCAGCGGGGCACAGGCCTCGGGATGAGCGGCAGCCATGGCGGCCAACAGCCGGGAGTCGGCATCCTGGAACCCCATGATCGCCTGTTTGACATCACCGACCACCAGCATTGGAATGCCCTGACGGTGCAATGTCCACATCAGGGAAAACTGTAATGGATTGGTATCCTGAAATTCATCGATGACCAGACAGTCGATGCGGTTGGTCAGGTCGTCCAGTACATCCGGATGACGCTGCAAGAGCTGATTGGCCAGGCTCAGCATGTCGCCATAGTCGATCAGTCCTTTTTTCCGTTTCAGCTGCGCGTGCTCCGCCAGGCTGTGCTGGGCAGCACCAGCCAGGGCGGTGACATGGGTGATGGCGTCGTCTCGCGGCCCGGGGTGTAGATGCAGCTTCCGGGCTGCATCCATGATGGCCTGGGCTTTGTCGTCATAACCCTCTGGCATTGGGTATTTGCTGTTGCTTGTGCGCAAATTCTGCAGTGATTTCCACAAGTCCCAGTCGTGGCTCAAAGCATTGGTTTTGTGCGCGCGAACCAGGGCCCGATAGTCTTCGGTAACCTTTTTTGTAAATGCGCCATTGTTGGGGTACAGGTCAACAAGCGGTTCCGGAAAAGCCTTGAGCAGGGAAGCAATGGCCTTTTTCAGATTGCCTTCCAGTGTAGCGGCATCGCGGGTCCGCCCATAGGTCTTGCGGATGATCTGAACCAGCTCGCGTGTCAGTTCAGGCGCGACACCTTCGCGGCCGATCAGCCGGTGCCGGGACAGCATACGCTCGAGTTGGCTGCGCAGTTGATCTTCGGCGCTGCCCGCGGTGAAATCCCATTGGTAACCATATCGCTTCAGATTTGAGATGATGATATCGGCCTTGTTGGTGGCACTGAGCGCCTGCCTGATCAGCACTTTCTCCTCTTCCTCGCTCAATTTGCGAGGCTGTGGTGACCATCCTCCCTCGAAGCAGTATTCCTCGATAATGCGCATGCCGAAAGCATGCAGGGTGCTGATATAGGCCTGATCGAGTTTCAGTACCTGGTCGATGTCCAGATCAGCCTGCTGCATCATGGATTTGCGGATGCGCAGCCTCAGTTCCTCCGCCGCCGCTTCGGTGAAGGTTACGGCGGCAATGCGTTCGGGCGCGACTTTGCCTTGCAAAACCCATTGGGTCAGGGTTTCCTGTATCCAGTAGGTCTTGCCGGCACCGGCGCTGGCGGGAACGATGGTGAGCGGTGGCAGCTTTGTACTCATGCTTCGTCTCCCGGTTTCATGAACAGCTCGATCAGCGGGCTGTCATCCAGCGCCCAGGGCTTGACGCCATTTTTTTCAAAGCGGGTTCTGTCCTCGTCGGTATTGAGCCGCACCAGTCCAGATCTGACTTCATTCATTCGGCTGCGTATGGCGCTCAACGCATTGCCCGATAT
Source organism: Thiohalobacter sp. (assembly GCA_027010005.1). Taxonomy (GTDB): domain Bacteria; phylum Pseudomonadota; class Gammaproteobacteria; order DSM-19610; family DSM-19610; genus Thiogranum. The sequence goes on along the minus strand of JALVCM010000455.1, from coordinate 5,169 downwards.
GTCTGCTTCCACAACCTGCGTATCACGCAGCGTTTCAGTGCCTTTGCCGCCAAGGATGGTTTGGTCCAGTAGTGTGTAATAGAGTACGCCTGTATCCTTGCCTTTCTTCCGGGCTTGTTTGAGTCGGCGTGATACCTCTGTGGATAAGCTGTCCTGTGTCAGCATGATCTGGTAAAGCGTGGCCTGGGAGTCGTAGCCATGTCTCATCTGTTCTCGTCGTCCGTTGCTGCTGGATGTCTTGTAATCGACCACATAAAGACTCTCGTCGGGAGCGGCGATGATCAGGTCAGCCTTGCCATGGATGGGGTGCCGTTGAAAACGGCCTTCCAGCCATTTTTCTTCCGCGAGTATCTCGATTTTGTTGTCACGCAGAAACAGCCGCCATACCCCGACCGCCTCGGTCAGCATGCGGCCGAACTCCTGGCGTTCGACATGCCATTCGGGCTGCAATAGAAATGGACATTCCTGTTCGAGTTTTTCGTTGAGGATATCGGGCAGTCTTTTCTCCAGCGTTTTCTGTGAGGGTATTGGTTGTTGATGCTGAAACAGCTCCTGGAATACATTGTGGGCTATATTGCCTCGGGTGATGGCATCGAATTCCTGGGCCGCCCAGTCATTACTGACTATTCCGTAGCGATTAAACACCCAGGCCAGTGGCGAGATCATCAGCTTTTCCAGTCCGCTGGGGGATTCCGGCGCGGTCTTGCCTTCCGCGGTTTTTCGCCGGGTGAGCAGGTTGGTGCCGAGTTCCAGGTCTTCTGCGGTTAGCGGACGAGGCGGCACGGGCTTGGGTGCCCGGGCTTGAGCCAGACAGGCGATTTGCTGGCGATCCGCCGGGTTGTCGAGTTCCAGTATGAGCTCATTTTCAGAATCGATGCCATCGAAGAACTGGGCCATGAACAGTAGGCTGACAGATGGGCTGAGAGGTGCGCCAAAGGCATCGGAACGTGGGATGAGAAAACTCAGGGAGTCGGAGGCAGCGCTGATCTGCCGGCGGAATAACAGCCGGGCTTCCTGGCGCTGTTGGGCGGCGGTGCGAATGGCGATATCCCACTGGTTCAGGATTTGCCGGTCCTCCTCGGGAATGATGGCGCTGGCCTTGTACTCGCCTGGATACAGGCCTTTCTGAAATCCCAGAACCAGGAGATGCCTGACCCGCCGCCATGGCAGGCGCCCGGGATGGAATACGGTGACGCCCTCGAGGGTGTATTCGCCTTCCTCCTCAATGGTGGCGGGGGCTGGCAGACTGTCTCTGAGCAGTGTTTCCCAGGGAATGGCGGAAACAGCATTCAGCCTGCCCAGTAGCGTCTGGATGGTCGCCAGCGCGGCATGATGCGCCGGAGTGGGAGCATCGGTTTGGGTGAGTTGCCCGGCAAGCCCCTTGAGGGATCTGGCAAGCGCGTCTGGATCGGTAATCGGCTTGCCCAGCAACAGGCGCAGCAGCAAGTGCTGTGATTCGGGTATCTCGGCTTCCAGCTCGCCCCGGCTGCTGCCATCCATGCACCTTTGCGCCAGCTCGATACCCTGTGCATGCCATGGCAGCAATGGCGACTCCAGCATCGCTGCCTGGACCATGGGTGGGGTCGGCGTCGGTTGCCGGCAGTGCAGAAACAGGTAAATCAATTCCCTGCCAAGGTCCCGCTGTCCGCGAATCTGGTTCATCCCGGAAAGGGGGATTCCGGCTGTGGAAAACAGCGTACTGGCAGCCTGTGTGTAAGCCTGGTCCTCTGGAAGCAGCAGGCCGATATCCGAATAGCCGATGGCATCCCGCCTGACCATCTCCTGTATCATCCCGACCGTGATTTCCAGTTCCTGAAGATAGTCCCTTACGCCGATCCACTGCATCCCCTTGCGGGTACGGGATGTCTTGTCCGGCTTGTCGAACAGTTGCCGCTGGACCCGGTTCAACACCGAGGTGGAACGGCTCCCGGGGTGATAGGCAAGCCGTTCCGTGAGCTCGTCCAGCAGCTTGGCATCCACGCAATGTTTGGAATCATCTTGCAGGCGTTGCAATAACGCTGTTTGCCATGGGTTCAGATGCAGCTGTGGCTGGGCATGATAGACGGTGATGCTGCGGATATTCTGTCCGGCAGGGGTATCCAGCAGAACTTGAATCATCGAAAGCTCGTGGGGCAGGGCAGGGTGCAGATGCTCCTGAAGCTGGAGCAGATCTGTCAGCTGCCGCTTTCCCCTCGGGGACAAGGGTGCAGTTTTGGCGTTCGCAAATGACAGGCCTGGTCCAATACCTGTGAGCAAATCGGTCAACGCTGTAGCGACCATGGCGCGGGTGGATTCCGGGTCCGTTGCCAGGCTGTCTGTCCAGAATGCGTCTGGAATCCTGGGCATCGCAGCGTCTAATTTCGGCTCCCAATCGTTGTCTGGCGGCTGCACGCAATAACTGCGTTGTGCCAGTTCCATGAGATCCAGCCATGTGCCGACCTGCAGGCCGATCAGCGCTCCGTGGTGTTCAGCGAGTGAGCGTCGTACATGCCTTGCCGAGGTCTTGTCCGGACAGAGAAAGAAGTCGATGTTGACCATGAGGATTGTGGTGATGGGGTAGAGAAATTTTTACATGGATGAGATTCTACTGCATGCCCGATACATGCGGATTGCGACATGTGGTGTCGTGATTGAGCTCTGCGATATTTTTATGTAGAAATGCCGGGATTTTCCCTATGGCCACAACCTTTGACAGAGTATTGTCGGTAAAAAAATGTTTGCATGATGGATTTGGGCTCCATTGGTCTGGAAAGCCTATCATCTGAATACCTTACATTCCCAGTCCGTGATGCCTTTTACTTCAACATCCGCAACAGAAATTGTCGGAAGCTCATCACCGCCTTGATGATGCCGAACACCGGTTCCACGTTTTGTTGTCTCATGCGGTACTTCTTGCGGCCCCTTTCTGTCTTGGTGCCCTGCTTCATCCGTTTGATCCACGGTAGTGAGTTGGCCGGTGGATCCTTGGGCGCTTTGGCCTTGTCACTTCGACAAAGGAAAACCCTCTGGTGCTGCTTTCACCAGTTTTGCCAGAAAATCAGCAAAGGGCTCGATGTTTCCACCTGCGCTGGCGTCTTCCAATGCAGCCATGTATTCGTCACGCCGTTCCAGTGGAACAACCACCCAGGGGTAGCCTCCACTCGCCAGCATCACATTCATCAAAAAGCGCCCTGTACGTCCGTTGCCATCCATATAGGGGTGGATATAAACCAACAGATAATGCCCGAGTACAGCGCGAACGCATGGCTCCGTCTCTTCGCGAAGTAGATCAAACAGGGTTGGCATTGCGTCCCGCACGGCTTCATGGCTTGGCGGGACATGCATGGATCCGCGAATAAAAACCGGCCCGCTACGATAACCGGCGAGATCTGCGGGGCGCAGCAATCCCGCGGCAACACTCGGTGCAAACATCTCCCGATACCAGATACGGTGATCCTCATCCGCGACCCGGCCGGGGTTGTCGCCGTGCAGTACCCTTCTGATACTTTCCCTGACCGCCTGATAGGCTTGCCAGTATCCGCGTGCCGCCAGTGCGTTTCGTTGTTCCCGGTCGTTTTCATCCCCGTCCGGATTCCAGTCACCGCTACGAACCCGCTCGATCAGTTCGGGACTGACCTGATAGCCCTCGATGGACAAGGAGTGGTAGGCATCCGTGACATACGCATCCTCGACCCGCTTGAGATAGGCTTGGGTATCCCTTGGCAGGCCAGAGGCAGGCGGAAACCGCTCAATAACCGATTTACGCATCTCCTGCCACAGTAAACGGATACGCTGGACAAAGGGAGACGCTTCCCGTGCTGGCAGGATGACCGCGGTTTGCGTCTCGAAGGGATCCTTCTCCCGGATGTCGTAGCCGGCGGCTCGCATGGTCTGCGCGATATCATCCGCGATACGATCCCGCCCCAGGTTGCGGAACGCGCCAGCCAGCCGCCCGGCAATGGTGCTGTGACCACCCTCCAGTAACCGTTCCAGAACCTCGGATGCATCACGCACTCTGAACAGCGCGGCTCGAACATCGATCGGATTTTGTCGGTAATATCCGGGAGAACAGGCAATCAGGGCTGCAGGCAGCGAGAACAGTCGCAGCCCGTTGTTTTCCACGATGTCCTGTTCTGTCGGCAACGCGGACCGGACCACGAGCAGGGAGGTACCGTGCGGCAAGGCCGTGACATGGTTGCGCGCTCGGGTTGCGCGGACCAGGAGTTGGCGCGGCACGGTCCAATTCCCGACGTGCAGTGACAATGATTGCTCCGGCGACAGGCACCAGTCATTACCCTTGAGGTGCTGGAGATAGCTCGCGCAGAAGGGCCAGAATGCGGCATACCAGGATGTGCTTTCACCAACAGTCTCACTCGGGCGGGTGGCGATGTACCATCCCTTGATTACTTCCTGAAGGAAGCCGTTTCTCGACAGGCGTTCCCTGTGGGTTCGCGTGAGGTCGCCTGAGCGTATGGCTACCACTCCATGTTTCTGAAGCGCGTGGAGCGTTTCCAGGGATTCGGCCAGTTTCTCGGAAGGTTTTGCCATGGGTGGTCTTCTATTCGCTTTTTGTGTCGGGCGAAATCCCGCCTTATATGTTGTATCGAATTGCGCTTCCTATGTCGAGCGAAGATTCGCTTTATCGGTTGTTCTCGCTGAGCTATCCGACCCTATATCCGCATAGGATAAAGGCTCTCGCGGGAACAGCGGATTACCGAACCAGGAAATCGCTTTCCTCTGTGTCAACCATGAAGTCATCATGAGCCTGGATGCGGCGAATGGAGTGTTCCATATCCGCTATGGATGCCGAGAATAGGCATCACAATATCTGCAGATCATGCGGTGATTCAGCGATGTATCCATGGGAACAACCGGGTTGGCCGGATCTGATCTGGCCCGGTGCAGCAGGTATCCGACCCGATCGGTCGGGAGCGGATCCACTATCAAGTTCCACCGGCGGAGCGGATGCCTGATGAAATGGCCTGTTTATCGAGCGGTATCAATTCAGCTCGCTGCTTGTTCACATAGTCCGCCCACTCCTGCATCATCCTGCGCCGTTTTGCAAACAGGTCACCGCGCCGGTAGGCAGCTTCAACCTTGTTTTCTATGACATGAGCCAGGGCCATTTCCGCCACATCACGGGGGAAGCTGGAAACCTCGCCGGACCAGTCGCGGAAGCTGGAACGGAAG
>JALVCM010000454.1 GCA_027010005.1 Thiohalobacter sp. | reverse complement strand
AACAGGGCCGGTGTGGTAAAGACCCAGTCATTGCCCTTGACCGGGGTGTGGCAGGCAATGCACTCCTGGCCAACATTCGCGTCCTTGCCGTAGGGTTTCTGCTCGGTACCGACCCAGCGCGCCCAGCCCCAGCCGGTACCGTTGGCTGCCCATTTTTTACTGTCGCGGAACATGAATTCGGCGTGCACAAACCTGTCGGGCGCAATGGCTTTCGGCCAGCTGCTTTTAGCCGTTTCCTTCCACACCACCTTGCCCAGTATTGCGCCATCCGGCCAGGGGTTGGTGTTACCCGCCCGCGCGGCCGCTATGGCCACATCATTACCGAGAATGGCACGCATGGAATGGTTATCCGTGCGGTGTGAAACAGAAATGACCCGCCAGTTCGGATAGTCGGCGGGAAACGCGATACCGTTCGGGGCCGGTGGAATCGCTGTGCTGTCATCCGCGGCCGATGCCATGGAGAAGGTCAGTGACGACACCAGCAGGACAAGATTGATTGTTTTCATTGGGCAGTTCCTGTTCACGAGTTGGACACATGTCACCTCTGCAAACAATCGGTAACGCCGTTTATTCCATACCCCCGGAAAAATTTCTGCCCCGGCATCGACAGGCTGTCTGCTACTTGTACGATTCCGGTTCACGGATGGCCGTGAACAGCTTGCCCGACATCAGCACGACATAGTAATGAAGTACCGGGTTGCCCTCTCTCATAGTCTGCACCATGACCATGTAATGCCAGTTGTTTTCATGGTGTGGAATGCGCCGTAACTGGATTTCCTGGAGTGTGGCATCCTTCAGGGTGGGGTTTTTTGCCAGGTGCGTCCGTACAATGCCGAGTGCATCGGTCACAGTGACCGGCGGTGCACTTTCAAAGGGTGTCCAGCGCACCTCCTTGTCCAGGTCTTCCTTGTTGATATTGACCACCACACGGGCCCCTTCGACCCCCTCGATCATTTCAACCGGGAACTGTAACGCCAATACACTGCTGCTGGCGATCAACAACAAACCCGTCAGTACTGCTCGAAACATACAGAATTCTCCATATCAGTGTTCACGGCATGGCACAACGCCAACCGGAACAGGAGGATAGCACGACACGATGCCCCCCGACCTTTCGCCGCCAGTACGGTATAATCCCCGCCCATTCTTGCAGATTAACCAAAGATCACTGATTTCCATGGAAAAAACCTACGACCCCCATCAGATCGAGCAGCGCTGGTACCAGACCTGGGAAGACAGGGGCTATTTTGCCCCCCGCGGCGAAGGCCAGCCCTACTGCATCATGATCCCGCCACCTAATGTGACCGGTAGTCTGCACATGGGGCACGCCTTCCAGGACACGCTGATGGATGCGCTGATCCGCTTTCACCGCATGCGCGGCGACAATACCCTGTGGCAGGCCGGCAGCGACCACGCCGGCATCGCCACCCAGATGGTGGTGGAACGCCAACTGGAAGCGGAAGGCAAGACCCGCCACGACCTCGGCCGCGAGGCGTTTATCGAGCGCGTGTGGGAGTGGAAAAAAACCTCCGGTGGACACATTACCCGGCAACTGCGCCGTATGGGTTCCTCGCTGGACTGGGAGCATGAACGCTTCACCATGGACGAGGGGCTGTCCGAGGCCGTCAGGGAAGTATTTGTCCGCCTGTATGAAGAAGGCCTGATCTACCGCGGCAAGCGGCTGGTGAACTGGGACCCGGTGCTGCACACCGCCATCTCCGATCTGGAAGTCCTGTCACAGGAAGAGAACGGTCACCTGTGGCACATGCGCTATCCGCTCAGCAACGGTACCGGTGAAATGGTGGTGGCAACTACCCGTCCCGAAACACTCCTCGGTGACTGTGCCGTGGCCGTACACCCCGGTGACGAGCGCTACAAACACCTGCTCGGCGAGTTCGTCGAACTGCCGCTGACCGGGCGCAGGATCCCGATTATTGCCGATGAGTATGTCGACCCGGAATTCGGTACCGGTTGCGTAAAGATCACGCCGGCACACGACTTCAACGACTACCAGGTCTGGCTGCGCCACCGTGACGAGAATGCCATCAGCGAACAACCGCACGGGGGATTGATCAATGTCTTTACCCGTGACGCCGCCATCCGTGAAAACGAGTCGGAAGAAGATGGATTAATCCCTGAACCCTACATCGGCATGGACCGCTTCGTGGCGCGCAAACAGATCGTCAAGGACCTGGAAACCCTGGGCCTGCTGGAAAAGATCGAAGACCACAAGCTGGTGGTGCCACGCGGTGACCGTTCCAACGCTGTGATCGAACCCTTTCTGACGGACCAGTGGTATGTCCGTGTGCAACCGCTGGCCGACCCGGCCATCAAGGCCGTCGAGGACGGTGATATCCGTTTTGTGCCCGACAACTGGAAGAACACCTATTTTGAATGGATGCGCAACATCCAGGACTGGTGCATCTCGCGGCAGATCTGGTGGGGACACCGTATTCCGGCCTGGTACGACGACCAGGAGAACGTCTACGTCGGCCGTAACGAGGCCGAGGTACGCAGGCAGCACAAGCTTGCCGATGATGTCACACTGCGCCAGGACGAGGATGTACTGGACACCTGGTTCAGCTCGGCACTGTGGCCGTTCAGCACCCTGGGCTGGCCCGAACAGACCGAACGCCTGAAAACCTTCTACCCGACCAGCGTACTGGTTACCGGCTTCGATATTATTTTCTTCTGGGTCGCACGCATGATCATGATGGGCCTGAAGTTCATGGGTGATGTCCCGTTCCGTGAAGTCTATATCCACGGGCTGGTGCGCGACGCGCACGGCAACAAGATGTCCAAGTCAAAGGGTAACGTGCTTGACCCTATCGACCTGATCGATGGTATCGACCTGGAATCGCTGGTGGAAAAACGCGCCGGCAGCATGATGCAGCCCCACCTCGCGGAAAAGATCACCCGACAGACCCGCAAGGACTTTCCGAACGGCATCCCGTCTTTCGGGACCGATGCGCTGCGCTTTACCTTCGCCGCCATGGCGTCTACCGGGCGTGATATCAATTTTGACCTGAACCGGATCGAAGGCTACCGCAACTTCTGTAACAAGTTATGGAATGCCGCCCGGTATGTGTTGATGAACACTGAGGACAAGGATTGCGGTCAGCAGGGTGGTGATACCGAACTGAGCAGCGCCGACCGCTGGATACTGTCGCTGCTGCAACAGACCGAACAGCAGGTCATCGAAAATATAAACCACTACCGGCTCGACCTGGCGGCACAGGCCATCTACGCCTTTATCTGGGATGAATACTGTGACTGGTACCTGGAACTCTCCAAGGCGGTACTGACCGATGAAAATACCGGTGTAGCCGCCCAACGCGGCACACGACAGACACTGGTGCGCGTGCTCGAAACCGTGCTGCGCCTCGCCCACCCGATCATCCCGTTCATCACCGAAGAGATCTGGCAACGTATCGCGCCACTGGCCGGCGTCGAGGGTGAGACCATCATGCTTCAGCCCTATCCCGAGCCGGATGAAACACTGATCGACGCAACCGCTGTCACGGAAATTGACTGGGTCAAACAGTTTGTGCTGGGCGTGCGCAAGATCCGCAGCGGCATGAATATCGACCCGCGCAAGCCACTACCGGTACTGTTACAGAACGGCAGTGAAAGTGATCAACAGCGCCTTGAAGCCAACCGTAACTTTGTCGCCTCACTGGCCCGTGTCGAATCCATCGAATGGCTGGGCGACCGGGAAGGCCCGGAATCCGCGACCGCGCTGGTCGGTGAGATGAAAGTCCTGATCCCCATGGCCGGCCTGATCGACAAGGACGCCGAGCAGGCGCGCCTGAACAAGGAGCTGGAACGCAAGCGCAACGAACTGGAACGCACCGAGAAGAAGCTCGGCAACGCCAGTTTTGTCGACAAGGCGCCCGCCGCCGTGGTGGAAAAGGAAAAAGCCAAACTCGAGGACATCCGCACCACGATCCGTCAGCTGGAAGAGCAGCTGGAGAAAATTGCCCGGCTGTAACTGGCAAGCTCCCCGTGATCAGGTCTTGCGGATAAAAAAGGAATAGCCGTAACTGGCCTGTTCCAGTGCAACAAGACTGCCGCCTGTCTGGCGGCAGATATAATCAATATCATTCAGTGCACCCGGCTCGATGGTCACAACCTCGAGTACCTGGCCTGTAGAAAGGCGTTTCAGGGCACGGCAGGTATTTATGATCGGTAATGGACAACCCATACGCCTTGCGTCGAGCGTGTCAGCTGTCTCTCCGGAATAGTGTCGTTCTGCTGCCGTAATGTCAGGCACAGAAGGCAGGAATTGTCCCTGCTCATGGCGCTGAAAGTCAGCATCGGCCTCCTCCATTGCCTTCAGATTGACCGGCTTCAGCCTGGAGATGACCCAGCCATGCAAGGGTGTCTTGCCATAAATATTGCACAATGATGTCAGTGATTCCGGGTCAAAAATCTTTACCAGTGTCGGCTCGGTGACTGAATCGACATAGACAACCCCACAATAGACCCTGTCGTGCGACGCGTGCAGATGGGTATTGAGTGATTCGATATGGGCCTGGAGTTCATCAGCAGTTACCGTGCTACCGGCTGGCTGCTCACCCGACCGGTATAGATACCAACCCGATCCGGCATCCTCGCAGATACGTCGCCAGACCTGGTCAAGTTCATCCCAGTTCAATATACCTGCCAGCGAGCCGGTTGCCAGCTCGACAAACGGGAGAGCATCAATATCCTCTGTACACGTTGCGGTAGCTGTTTTTGTCATGGTGCCTCTTCTGTCAAATCACGCAAACCGTTGCCGGATCATAATACAGGTACCGGGCATCAGGTAAAGTCCGCACTCGATTCATCTGGCACAGATGTCACACAGCCAGAATAAAATTTTCACGGATTGTGATCTTTTCGTGTCCAGTGCTGACAATGAAGGCAGTTCTGTTATCCAGCGATGACAAGTACCTTTACATCGCCAACTGGGTTGGCGGAGGTGGGCCGGAAGGCGGCAATATCCAGCAGTGGAATATCGAGGATCCTTTCCAGCCATTCCTGCGGTGGCATGGCGCTGGATCTGGAGTTCTTTGTCGATACGAGTTCCATCCAGAAGAAAAACACTATTGGTCCAGCCGGACCACACCAGATCTTCTTTGACCCGGCAGCAACGCCACGCGGTGGATTCCACTAGCCGTCCGGTCTTGCTCTCCTGCTGATTCTCGTCGGGCTGGCAGCTTGTGCACCCGCCCCCGGGTCACACATCACCCGGGGGCCGAGACATTGGTGCACCCAGTGTAAAAAAGAAGCTGGCGCCCTTGTCGACCTCTGCCTTGGCCCATATACGGCCATTGTGGCGGTGAATAATCCGCTGCACGGTAGCCAGACCGATACCGGCACCATCAAATTCACCGACCTTGTGAAGACGCTGGAAAATCCCAAACAACTTATCGATGTAACTCATATCAAAACCGGCGCCATTGTCTTTCACGAAATAGACCTGTTCTCCTTCCTGTTCCAGCACACCAACCTCGATACTGGCATCATCTTTCAGGCCGGTATATTTCCAGGCATTTCCGATCAGGTTATCCAGGACCACGCCAAGCAATACCGGGTCACCCCTTCCCTGCATGTTGCCGGCCACAGATATATCGACCTGGCGTTCCGGCTCTGCTTCCCGCAATCTTTCAACAGCCTCGCTGGAAAGCAGGCTTATGTCTACCTCAGACCATTGCATCTCACCCCGGCTCATCCGTGACAGCTTCAGGATATCATCGATAAGCCTGCCCATGTGCTGAGTGGCGGCACGTACCCGGCGCAGGTGGTCCCTGCCCTCGTCACCAATCACGTCCGCACAATCTTCTTCCAGCGCGTGGGAAAAACCGTCGATCGTACGCAAGGGGGTACGCAAGTCATGAGAGATAGAATAGGCAAAGGCTTCCAGTTCACGGTTGGCAAGTTCCAGCGCACGCGTTCGTTCCGAAACCAGCTCTTCCAGGTGTTCCCGGTGTATACGAAGTTCATCCTCGATATTTTTCTGCACGCTTATATCAGTGACTGTCCCCACGTAGCCGACCACATCACCACTGGCATCCTGTTCAGCCGTGGCCTGTACAAGCAATGCACTAATGTGTCCGTCCGGGCGCTGAAATCGACATTCTGTATAAAATGGAACCTGCGCCTTTGATGCCTGGTACCAATCCGTGAATACACGTTCCCGGTCTTCCGGGTGCAGCGCCATGGCCCAGCCTTCACCCATCGCCTGTTCGGAACTCATGCCCGCTATCTGGTTCCAGCGTTCATTGGTATAAATACAATTACCGAGAACATCGGTACGGAAGATACCTACCGGGGCAATGCGGGCAAGCGCGTGATAACGCCGCTCACTTTCAATGACAGCCTGTTCAGCCTGCCGGCGTTCAGTGATGTCCAGGATGATGGCAATATAGACGGGTGGAGACTCTTCTGCGGCAAACTGGAGCCTTACCTCAACCAGGTAACGACTGCCATCCTTGCGCTGGTGACAAGTCTCGAAAACAACTCGCTCCTGGCGTCCATCACGTAAAGGTTCCAGCAAGGCGGCAAACTCCGTTGCGTTGATTTCAGGCTTGATATCGATTGCCGTCAGCTGCCGCATTTCCTGCATGGTATAACCGATGTTCAGCAATGCCCCCCGTGATACGTGCAGAAATTTCAGACTGTCTGCCGCAAACAGGTATATCTCGTCAAACGAATTTTCGAGTATACGCCCCCAACGTTTGCGCAGGGCATCACTGTCCCTTGTTTCTGAATTCCCGTCAGGTTTCATTCAGTAACCACCCCGCATCTGTTAACCCTGGCCACAACGCTAGAAATCAAACCCCTTCAAAACCATATCCGTGAAACTGACAATCCCGACCACCTTCCTGTCGTCGATCACCGGGGCACGGGAAAGCCCGAACTGCTCGAACATGCGCGCACAGTAACGGATATCCATATCGGAGCGCACTGATATCACCGGCTTGGACATGATCTCGTAGATATTGACCCTTTCCGGTGAACGATCACACGCCAGCACCTGTTTGGCAATATCGGATAACAGTACCATGCCATACTCATCGTCCTCATGACGCTTGTCGACAATCAGGCACTTGGTCTCCACGTGCTGCATTGTCTTCAGGGCATCGGCCACTGTCAGCTTTCCATCGATCATATCGAATCCGGACTTCATAACGTCGCGAACCCGTACCACCTTGCGTTCATTCATAACTCATCCTCCACACGTCCCACCAGCTCCATCACCTGGTGCTGGACTCCCACGGCATCCTCGACATCGATCTGGAAGGCGATACCCGTACCCGGGGACTCGTCAAAACGCCCCACATCACACACTGTTTCCAGGATTTTCCGGCTCAGGTGCTCCTCCACC
>JALVCM010000453.1 GCA_027010005.1 Thiohalobacter sp. | reverse complement strand
GTCGGCAATGGATTGAACATTCTCGAGAAGACTAAAGATACCATCCATCTGCTCAACCATGTCGTCAATCTTGTGCACGGTATGTACGCTCTGCTTACTGACTTCCACCAATGTTTCAATGAAGTGTTCGAGTAACTGGCTAGCTTCGTTTACGAAATTGATTCTATCGTTAGAATCCTCGGAGCTTTGCCCAACTCCGGTGTGACGTTCGATGATCTCGTGAACCATGGCCTCGTTGCTACGAGTCTGTTCACCCATATCATTGAAGCTCCCTGCGAGCTTGTGTACCGCATCAGATACAAGCGTGCGTACTCGTTCAACTTCTTCAGCAATCGTCACTGCTTCCCGATCTGCCAATCCGGAGATTTCCGTAATCGTATTTCGCAAGGTAGTATCGAGCACTTCATACCGATCTGTATCCTCATATCTCTTCAATTCGGACTGGTATGAGCCCAGTCTTCGCGCCAACCACAGGCCGGTACCTGTCCACACCGCTGCCACTATTCCGACGGGAATCGCGGTATTGGCCAGGGAGGCACTGGCGAGCAGCGCCAGGGTGGTCACTACAAGTGCGGGCAGAAGCGTAAAATATGGACTCTTAAACATATGATAAAATATCGTTATCGCTGTTAATATCGGTATAATCGTTTTCGACGGGAGGTACTGAAAACTTTAGCTTAATCCACCACAATCTTGTCTATAAGATGCTCCTGTCAAAACATCATGCCGCTAAAGATCGAAATCCAGTACACCGAAATCCAGGATTTCCGGCAAACACCGGGATCGCAAAATACATGTCAACCCGTAATTCCCGGTCTGATAATTTCGCTTAGTACATATTATTCAATAAGATAGGTGTGACAGGACAAGTCCTGGAAAATGTGGCTGAACGAATAAAGTCGCGATATCTAATCCTCGGCAGGAAACGTTATTGTGAACGTTGCGCCTTGTCCGGAATCGTTCTCGGCACATACACGCCCGCCATGCATTTCGACAATGAGTTTTGTAAGTGCCAGACTGATGCCCAATCCATTGCCATGCTGATTGATGTTTGCAACGCGAAATTCCTGAAACAGCATATCGGAAAATTTTTCGTCAATACCTGGCCCACTATCCTTTAGCTGTATCGCATAGTGTTTTTTATCCTCAGATATATATTGTCTGAATGCCACCGTGCTGCCTTCCGGGGATAATTTGATCGCATTCTCCAGTAAAAAGACCAGTGATTTCTGGAGTAGCTCATAATTACCGTGAATTTTAAACCCGTCCACTTGCGGCTTAACTATCTTGATGTCTTTTGCAGTAATGGCATCTTTCATTTCCTGCAGTGCAGTATCAACCAGGTCGGATGAAAATACTTCAGTTCGCGAATAGTCTTCTGTCTTTCGAAGTGTACTTAACAGTAGAATCCTGCTGACTTTCTCATGTAAATATTCTCCAGCCTCAAGTATTTCACTAACCATATCCTTTTGGTCGTCATTCAACGTACCCTCATACAGGAGCAGGTTTGAGAAACCGATTATTGCGTTTAATGGTGTCCCGGTTTCATGAGAAATCAGCGACAGAAAGTCCGTCTTAAGCCGGTCTACTTCTTCTATGGTCTTTAATTTTGCATAAACGTTGACTTTAGCCAGAAGCTCCATGTGATCAAACGGCTTGGTTACATAATCATCTGCACCTGCCGCATATCCTTCCAGCCGTTCTTCGAGCCTCGCCTTCCCTGATACAAGAATGATTTTCATATAATGGAAATCATCATGCTTCCTGATTCGGCGACACACCTCCAGGCCGTCAATCCCGGGCATCATGACATCCAGCAAAATGATATCCGGGGAAAAAGAAGATACACACTCCAGTGCCGAGTCACCGTCAACGGCTTTTTCAAGAATAAAGTCATCGGACAGCACTTCTTCCAGAATCCGGATATTCCGGGCATCGTCATCAACAAGCAGTACTTTTATACCTTTACTCATACCAGAAACTCCTGGCTATCGAAGACATAAATCCACCAACGCATCAATCCACTCACTCGTGTATCGTTGTGAACATAGCTTATGCAACACCGGTTATCGGGATGCAGAACGTCATGCGTGTACCACCCTGCTCCAGGTTTTCGGCTTTTATCCAGCCATGATGACCAGCCTCGATGATTTCCTTACATATAGGCAGACCGAGACCTGTGCCACCTGCATTGGTCCGCGTTTTGCTGCTCTGGGTAAACGGATTGAACACACACTTGAGCTCATCCTGCGGAATTCCAACACCCTGATCAGACACACTTACAACAACAGAATCATCGTCCATTTGTAAAGCTATATCGATGAGCGACTCAGCCGGACTAAACTTGATGGCATTCGACAGAAGGTTTCGTACAACCTGCGAGATTCTGTTTTCATCAATCGTAATCAGTTCCAGGGCCTGAGTGTTATTGACCACTACCCTGATCGATTTTTCTTCCAGCAGGCTTTCGAATTCGTTCACCACAGCCTGCACAGTATAGTTGATATCTGTCCTGCGATATTCGTAAGTCATTTTCCCCGCACGCAACTTCGACAAATCCAGGAGGTCATTCAACAACCTCAGTAAATGACTACCACTATCATGTATTTCCAGGAAGTACTGGTGCAGTTTTTCCTTCGATACACGCTCCAGTTTGGTCATGCCAAAATTGGCAAAACTCAGAATACCGTGCAGGGGTGTACGTAACTCATGAGACATATTGGCAAGAAATGTTGACATGGCCCGCTCTGCTACCAGCGCGGTGTCTCGGGCTTCTATCAAGTCCCGCGTCTGCTCATCGACCATTTCCTGAAGATGGTCGCGATACTCGATAAGCTGCTGTTCAGCCAGTTTCCGTTCCGTGATATCACGGATGATACCGATAAACAGGCATTGTCCTCCGCTCCACATTTCACTCACAGCCAGATCCAGTGGAAATATCGAGCCATCCCTGCGCATTCCACAAACCTCACGCGGTCCGACATCAAGGATGCCACTATCGCCCTTCCTGTTATATTTTTTCAGGTAATCATCGTGCTCACTGCGATAGGGTTCCGGCATGAGCATAGAAACATTATTATCGATCAGTTCTCCTGCCGAATAGCCGAAGAATCGCTCCGCAGCCGGATTAACAGAGTGAATAACTCCCTGACTGTCAATGGTAATGATTCCATCGACCGCATTTTCAATGACTGCCCGATAGCGCATTTCACTTTCTTTTAACAGATTTTCCGCCTGCTTACGCTCCTCCATCTCCTGCAGTAACAGGCTGTTCTGATGATCAAGTCTCATTGTCCGCTCACCAAGAACGGACATCATTGTGTTAAATGCATGACTCATGTTCAGAATCTCTTCTGATCCTCGCAGGTTTGACCGAACATCAATATTACCCTCTTCCGCATCCTTCATTAGACTGGCCAGGTCATTAAGCGGACGCGTCAGACGCGTAGTCAACCATTTCAGAAGCAAAAGAAGTACTGCAGCGAATACAAATGTACTCAGGAAATTATCGAAAAATATTGTCCGTTGCATAGCCCGCAAACCGGATTTACCCAGCATAACGTGCGCATAGCCAATCAGCCTGGGCTCAACGCTGCGCAATTCAAAGGGTGAGTCCGATACATCGTCTTCTGCAGATTCATAAACGGGTGCCAGAAAATGCCAGGCTTCATTTGACTCGTGGACAAGCGTCTGTCCGACAGGAAACAGCTCTGGCTCCGGTAGCCAGTCTGTTTTCTCACCCAGATCCAGCAAACTTATCCCTTTCTCATCATAAATGGCCACGTGTTTTACTCCCGGGAACCCCAGTGTAACTCTGGCGGCCTCACGGGCGTTCTCCCCGTGCCTGTACAGTAATGCCAGCGTGCTCTGGCGGGCAAAACCGGTAGCAACCTGCCGACCCTGATCAAGAAGCTGTCCAAGAATCTGCCGACTTGCCAGCCAGCTGTTGGCGGAAGCTCCCACTACCGCAAAACACAGTACAACGGCAGCAAACAAGAGTATGAGCTGATTCTGGAACTTCCAGGCTCTAGGCAGTTTGTTGAGAAGCAGCTTGGTCACGTCTATTTTTTACCATCAGGAACAGCTTTAGTTGATCGGCAGTATCAGATCCGCATAAGGATCATGACGTTTATCAATGTAAATCCCCAGGCGGCGTGCGGTTCTTATATTGACCGCTGTATCCAGTTCACGTAGCGTCATAACACCATGGTTATCACAGGCCTTTGTTGCACACTGTTGTGCGAGCCTGGCAAGTCGGATACCGAGTTTCTTGTTATCCGGGTATACTGAAAACAGAACCCCGCGCTTTACATGGGATAGCTGGCTGGAAAAAATATGCAGTTTTCGCTTCCAGGCATGCTCAAGCACAAGTGACAAAATTGTGCGGGAACCTGTAACCGAGGTGTCTCGCAAAAGCCAGATTGCATCGGTTTTCGGATCACTGTTCTTAAGAAGGTTTTCGTAAAGGGTCGCCGCTTCACGCAGATCGTGTGCCTCCAATGCATTCAACCTGATGCCCAGACTGCCAGCAGCCTTGCTTGCCTCCTTTACCAGTCCGGCACTATGTGCCGGATCATATACAACAGTAACCGTTTTAATGCCGGGAAAAAAATGCTTGAGACGGGTGAACATCTCCGCAGAATCAGGTACAAAACTGACTGTGGGAATTTTCGTATCCTGCCCTGGCTGCATGAGTACAGCTCCGGCCACCACAGGAACCTGCGGCGCGAAAGATGTCGCGATCTGAACACCGATATGACCGAGCCCAATGATGGCACGGCACCGTGAAGGGCTATCAAGCCCCCCGCTTCCTTTATTGATTTCTGAACCCTTGACGGGAAAACGCTCTACAGTCCAGTCTGTACCTGCTTCAATACCGGTCATAATTTCTTCCAATACTGCCCGATATGGCTCACGAACCTGCGGATAAATGACAGCTATACAGGGTACCTCAGCCCGCGCAATACCTGACAAACCGATGTAGCCTGCAACGATACCTCTCAACCAACGATTCAGAACACACTTCTGTCCCACCATTTTCCCCAATATGTAAAATATACTTTTTACAGGCCCGCCAGTTCAATACAGCGACCATTTCTGAAAAAGGGTCATTACCCATCAATCTTTTTCTATCAGGTAATCACCGATAATCAATGCATCAAGACCCGTCGTATAAAACATGGCAATTGCGTCTTCTACCGAATGTATAATAGGCTTCCCCATAATATTAAAACTGGTATTCAAAACAATCGGGACGCCAGTGATACCATAAAACTCCTTGATCAAATCGTAATAGCGCTCATTCCATTCTCTCTTGACGGATTGCAGCCTGCCTGTACCATCCACGTGGACAACTGCGGGAACCCTGCTTCTCACTTCCTCCCTGAAAAGGAGTGTTCTCTCCATATAGGGAGACTCCTGGTAATCAATAAAATATGCGTCGCCAAACTCATGAAGTATGGACGGTGCAAATGGCCTGAACTCCTCCCGGAATTTAACCAGTGCATTAATCCTGTCCTTCATGTCTGCAGGACGAGGGTCTGCAAGGATAGAGCGGTTACCCAGCGCTCTTGGCCCGAACTCTGCCCGCCCCTGAACCCATCCAATAATTTTTCCTTCTGACAATAGCTCTGCTGCTTTTCTATGCACTTTTCCTGCCAACTTTTCAAGGCCGTTTATACGACCGAATTTTTTCAGGTTGCCGATTGTTTCGTCCGACATTTTTGAACCGAGATAGGGCGACTGGTAACGCGGTTGTGGATGGATATCCGGATTGTCATCGTAGAATGCCAGCAGCGCAGCTCCGACGGCATTGCCATCGTCACCTGGTGCGGAATAGACATGCAGATTCTCGAACTTCGTTTGATCGAGAATTTTGCCGTTGTAGGCTGAATTCAGGGCACACCCACCGCCCACAACGAGATTGTTCGAGAGGCCCAGGTTATATAAATTACTTAATAACTCTGTTACCAGTTCCGAAAATACCCGTTGTCCGGTGTAGGCGAGATCAGCGACCTGTTCAGCGGAAGCGCCCGGCTTGCGTGCGAATGCAGCCAATTCAGTCAGTGCGGGACCACCTTCAGGCGGGCACTCCAGCCCAAAGTCCCTGACGCCTATATGCTGCCGCATTAACTCATAGATCCGCTCATTGAATGTTCCATACGGAGCCAGGCCCATAACTTTCCATTCCTCGCCCTGCCACACATCAAAACCGCACAAGCCACACAACAGGCCACCGTAGAATACACCCAGACTTCTACTGATATCACCGTCCAGGGAACTCGATGCCAGATGTTCGATCGCACCATTCCTGTACGTATAAAAACTGGTACTCACGCCTTCCCCGAATCCATCGATGACCGCACAAACAGCCTCTTCGAACGGGCTGGTGTAACAGGCAGTAGCAGCGTGAGTATAATGATGGTTATAGGACCGGTTTATTACTTTCCTGTTCAGATTCGTCTGACATCGAAACTCAAGATGATTTCCCGAGTTCTGAATGCTATTGACAGCGAAGGAATGAACATAGCGGGAAACGTCCAGGTTCTGTGCAATCTGGTCGGAAATATTATTGAAGTCCGCGTTATTCAGGCGCTCAGTTGCCAGCTGTTCCTCACGCTTAAATATTTCCGGTGTTGCACGACTCCACGTTTTTGTCACGACAATTTCAGCATCCGGCTCACAATACTCATTGATCAGGTCTTCGATTCTGATCAAATCGTCGGGCGGTGTGCTCAAGGCTCTCTTGTTCTGTAAATATCTTTCTGTCGCCTCTGCAAAAGTAATCTCACCCGCAGAGTTGACAATTGAAAGTGCATTGTCGTGTCCGGTACATGCCAGCCCGATGTAATTTCGCTTCATTTGACTTCCTTGTTATGTAATAAGCCGGTCATGTTTTCTCTAACCCTCCTGATAGAGCGGAAGACCCTGAATACTGTAACCACCATCGACCTCAATCACGGAGCCCGTCATAAAATTGCCGGCCTCGGAGGCAAGATATGCCGCCATCCTGCCGACATCAGAGGGTTCCCCGACAGTTCCAACAGGATGGTATGCCTGGTAAAAGTCATAGCTCTTCCTGACAACATCTTCCGGCATACCAAGCTCGGAAAATGCACTGGTTCGTATAAAACCAGGGTTAATTATGTTGGTGCGCACCCCGTCTGCAGCCCACTCTGCGGCGAGCACTTTGGTCATCTGCACCATTGCGGCTTTCACGATACTGTATACGGGCAATCCTGAAAGGTGCCTGTTCACAATGACTGAACCAATGTTAATAACCTGTCCGTGAGTGGCACAAAGGTGTGGGTGGGCCAGGCGTGTCAGTAGATAGGTATTGGTAATATTCGAGGTAAACGCCTGTTCAATCTGTGCATCTGACAACGTGTCGACAGG
>JALVCM010000452.1 GCA_027010005.1 Thiohalobacter sp. | reverse complement strand
CTGACCGGGCAACTGGGCGATGTCATGCGCGAGTCTGCCGAAATTGCCTACAGCCATGTGCTGGCGAATGCTGAACGCTGGGGAGCCTCTGTGGACTTCTTCGAGAAGTCGCTGATCCACCTGCACGTGCCGGCAGGCGCCACCCCGAAAGATGGCCCCAGTGCCGGTATTACCATGGCATGCGCGCTGTTATCACTGGCAAAAAATCGCCGCCCGGTCCGCAACCTGGCCATGACCGGTGAGCTGACACTGACCGGGCAGGTACTGCCGGTAGGCGGAATACGGGAGAAGGTGATCGCTGCCAGACGGGTGAATATCCGCGAGCTGATATTGCCGGCCGCCAACCAGGGAGACTTCGAGGAAATCCCCGCGCATATCCGTGAAGGGATCAAGGTCCACTTCGCCGAAAAATTCGATGACGTGGTACCGATCGTATTCAACAAGTGATCGTGTTGTTCAACAAACCCTTCCAGGTACTGTCCCAGTTTACCACTGAGGGGAACAAAGCAACCCTGGCGGACTATATCGACATACCGGGCATCTACTGCGCCGGTCGTCTCGACTATGACAGTGAAGGCCTGCTGGTACTGACTGATGACGGTAAGCTGCAACAGCGCATCGCCAACCCGAAATACGGCAAAACCAAGGAGTACTGGGTACAGGTCGAGGGTGATCCGACCGATGCCGACCTGCAACCGCTGCGGGATGGTGTCACACTGAAAGACGGGCCTGCCCTGCCGGCCCAGGTGGAATTAATGGATGCACCCGACATCTGGATACGTACTCCACCGATCCGGGAGCGCAAGGCCATCCCGACCCGCTGGATAAAACTCGTACTGGGAGAAGGTCGTAACCGGCAGGTACGTCGTATGACCGCACATATCGGTTTTCCAACGTTGCGGCTGGTACGCTACCGGGTCGGTGACTGGACACTGGACGGGATTGAACATGGCAAATTCATCCGGCTTTCCAGTCAGTCGTTATCCTCCCGGTAGCCGATCGCACGAAAGAACAGCGTTACCAGGTAGTCTGTCAGTTCATTAAGGTCCAGCTCCCGGTAACGCGGTGTGCGAAAGATACACTTGGCATACAATGCCTCACGTAACATCCCCTGGAACATCAGTGCTGCAATGCGACCATCGGTCTGCTGCACTTTTCCGGTCGGCTGTAATTCACGAATGGTGACTTCAATATAGTCGGTAAATGGCCGCCAGCGGTTTTCGAAAAACTGCCGGGTTGCATCACTGCCTTCCAGTGCACTCTGTAACTCCATGCGCAGATAGTCAGGATCACGTGACACACTTTCCACATAGCGGCGCGTAATCATGCGCAGCACCTCACTGAAACTGCCATCGCTCTGCACAACGGCTTCGACATAACTTTCACGCTTGCAGGCGATCTGGTTCAGGACTTCCTCGTACAGGGATTCCTTGGAGGGGAAATGCCGGTACAGGATCGCCGGACTGACCCCGACCCGGCGTGCGATCTCGTCCACGGATACACCGTGGTAGCCCTTGTCGGAGAACAATACCTTGGCCACCGCCAGAATGGCTGCCTTGCGTTCAGAGGCCTTGAGTCGTTTGGTCAATCCTGATTTTCCCCTGGTTAAACAGCGGAACCCCATCACAACGCATGAGGTTCCACCACATCACTAGCCTTTGCGAATATTAAAGGCGTATTCACCACCATCCTGCATGGTTTCCAGCAGCTCGTTACCGGTCTGCTTGCAGAATGCCTCAAAGTCCTTCACAGAACCGGGGTCGGTGGCAACAATGCGCAATACCTGACCGGATGTCAGTGACTGTATACTTTTCTTTGCCCTCAGAATGGGTAAGGGACAGTTCAGCCCGCGTGCGTCAAGTTCCATATCAAAAGCAGCCATGGTTTATCTCCTGTTTTGTTAGTGAACGTTCACTTTTTATTACATACCAGGTGGTTTGTCAAGCCGGCAAGTGAAAACCTTTATTTTTACAGGGGAGGCATGCCCTGGATTGTGATCTACTATCCTGTCACGCACGCTCTACCCTGTTGTGCAGCCATACGCTCACCAGACTGACGGGTTACAGTTGGTGAAAAATAACAAGGACTCTCATGCCGCCGGAAGAAAAATACCGGGCAAGTGTGTGTTCGTTTGTGGCTCCCGGGGTTGTCTTTGCTGCCATTTCCTGTTTTTTCATCCCGGCTTTGTTCCCTTCATTACTCATGGCCAACCAGGCACCGGTGATTGCGACTGAAGGTGATGCCCCGTTAAACTTCACTCGCAATACGGCGCAGGCCAGGTTACATGGCGTTCATGAAATTGAATTAACCGGCTCACCCCCGGTTGGTAATCCTTTTGATATCCCGGTCAGCGTCATATTTACCTCGCCTTCCGGTGCATCCGGGGCGATCACCGTCGACGCGTTCTTTGATGGCAGCAACCTCTGGAAAGCCCGTGCCTATATTACCGAGACCGGTAACTGGTCATGGTCCAGCAGTTCGACACAGGATCCTGCACTGAATGGCCTGACGGGAACCTTTACCGCAGTAGCTTCAGGCCTTGGCGGGATGCTGCGGAAACACCCTCTCAACCCCAGACAACTCTCTGACGAAACCGGGAAAACCTTCCTGAATATCAGTGACACGGCCTACCGCCTGTTCAGCCCGGATATACCGTTTGACACCTTCACACGCTATGTCGAAGACGACATTTCTCTGGGCATCACCTCCCTGCGTGCCGGCGGGTGTGGAGGATATGCCGGCTGGGCACCATCAGTCTTGACCAGTGACGGCCGCTACGATCGCTCCAACTGGTGCTGGGATGAAACAGACACCTCGCAATTCGACCTTTCAAAATTCCGCTCAACGGATGAAAGACTCGAATGGCTGTTAAACAACCATCCCGGTATGTACATCCAGCTTATCCTGTTTGGAAAAAACGATAATGTCGGCTCACAGTGGTTTGCCCTGTCCTCTCAGGACAGAAACCGGATCATGGATTACCAGATAGCCCGCTGGGGCGCATTCCCGCAGTTGTTCTTTCTTGTTGTGAATGACACCCGCTTTGTCGACAGGCCACTCAGCCAGGACATGGTCAGGGAGATCGGGAACTACTTTGCAGCGAATGATACCTGGAAACATTTGATATCTGCCGGTCCCAAGCGTCGGGAACCGAATCCGTTTGTATTGCCTTCCGATCTGGCACAGTGGCACAGTTATATTCACGAAGAAAAATACTCGGACATCGATGCAACAAAAATCGATGAATATAAAAATTTCCCTGTCCACCTCTATTACGGTGAAGACTGGTACGAACAGTCTGCAACACCTGTAACAGATCCTGCCAACCCTGATTATTACCAGCGCCGCCTCTTCTGGTCTTCATTACTTTCCGGCGGCTCGGCAGCCTATGGCGGTCGTTACCCGGTCATCCACCCGTACAGGGAGACCGGATCAACAACGTTCGATATTGGCAACAGAACCTATAGTGGAAGTCTGAGCGGACTCGACTCGGTCAATGTGATACATCTGGTTTTACAGTCGAGGAATATCGACCTCGCCCTGTTCACACCGGATGACCGTGTTGTCCACAGCCCGGTCCCTGTACCACCACTGGGCAACAACGGCCCGAGCCGGATCCAGGCGACCCGGAAGTCCTATGCCGAAATTCTTGCCTACCTGCCCAATGCCTCGGCGGGAGAGCTGGCCGGTGGTTCGGAGAATTCCATCGAGGATGTCTCCAGGCTACTGGCGATACCCGACACCGACAGAACACCACAGGTTGAGCTGGACCTCCATCATGGTGTCAATGCGTCATATGACATTACCTGGTTCAATCCCGGTACCGGAGAGTCGTTACCTGGAGGCGTTGTGAGTGGTGGAGACAGGGTAACACTGACATCCCCCTGGGTCGGGTCTGATACTGTACTGCATGTTGGTACCACGACAGCCAGTCTTTCACCACCCGTTTTGCAAGCTGTCAGTGAGAGTACCGGTGATGAAGCGGCCTTGCAGGCCTTTAGCGTTGCTGCAACGGATGCTGATGGCACCCTCCCCGATCTTTCTGCAACAGACTTGCCTGCCGGCGCATCATTTACGGACAATCATGACGGTACGGGCACTTTCAGCTGGATTCCGAATAACCGGACTCCGGGTACCTGGCTGGTGAACTTCATTGCGACAGATGCGCTGGACCCTGCCCAGACAGACCGGCGTACTGTGCCTGTCACTGTGACCGATACAAATGTCAGGCCGGTTATCCTGTCACCTCCAACCCCCGTCATCGGCGAGAATACCCGGCTCGATATCACCATCAGCGCCACCGATACAGATGGCAACTGGCCGGAACTGGATGCAGACCCCACGACCTTGCCCGCCGGAGCCACCTTCACAGACAACAATAACGGGACTGCGCGCCTTGTCTGGACGCCTCAACCCGGGGCAGCTGCAAACAGCCCCTATCTCATCAATATCATTGCAACAGACGGCGGGGATAACCAGCTGACAAGCCGCCGTGATATCGAGGTCATTGTGTTCAATAATCTGGCCCTGGCGGGTGGGCCCTATAACGGGGTTGTGGGCAGTGCTATTAATTTCGAGGGTTCGGGCTCGCTTGACCTGGATGGTGATCCGCTCAGCTACAGCTGGAATTTCGGTGACGGCAGCCCACCTGCCAGTGGGGTAACACCTGGCCATGCCTATACGCAGCAAGGCACCTACACTGTGACACTGACCGTCGATGACGGGATACAGAATTCACGCATATCAACGGCAACCGTTACCGTCACGGATATTTTTCAGCAAAATATCGACGGTCTGCTCTCCCTGGAAACAGAGAATGCAGACACCAATATCTCCCGCAATGGTTTCAGCTGGACAGCAATCGATTCCGGTATTTTTTCAGGTGGCAGGGCATTACAGGCCACACCGGCATCAGGCCCTGCCCAGGACGCAGCGGGATATTCACTCACCAGCCCTCAACTGGATTTCCGGGTCAATTTTTCTCAGGCCGGTACGCACTACGTGTGGGTAAGAGGTATTGGCCAGCAAAGTAATGGCAACTCTGTGCATATCGGGCTGGACGGGGTGGAAACCGCCAGCAGCCAGAACATCAGCTTCCCCCTCAGCACCACACCTGTCTGGTACGGCGGTATCAACGTAGCCAGTTTTGAAGTGGCTGCAACGGGTATACATACGATTAATGTATGGATGCGTGAAACCGGGTTTATCATTGATAAACTGATTGTGACAACCGACGTGAACTTTGTTCCCGCGGGATTCGGCCCTGCAGACTTCTATACCAATCAACCACCGGTGGCGGTTGCAGGTGGCCAGTACAGCGGCCAGGTCGGCTCATCGATTGATTTCAACGGGGCCACTTCATTTGACCCGGATGCAGACCCGTTGACCTATATCTGGGACTTTGGCGATGGCAGCCCGATGATCACAGACATGACACCTCGCCACACCTACCCGGCACCGGGGACCTATCTCGCCAGCCTGACAGTCAATGATGGATTTACAGACTCTTTACCTTCGACAGCAATCATCACAGTAAGTGGCAGCAATACCTACCAGCCCCTGGAACGGGCTTTCACTCTCGCACACCGTGGAGGCGCCGGCGAAGCACCGGAAAACACCCTGGCAGCTTTCAGCCGTGCCCTGGGCATCGGTACCGGTATCGAAATGGATATCAGACTGTCTGCAGACAATGTGATCGTTGTTATCCACGACGCGAGTGTTGACCGAACCACCAATGGTACGGGTAATGTGTCAGACATGAGTGTGTCACAGCTCAAGTCACTCGATGCCGGATCCTATTTCAGTAGCGGTTATGCAGGTGAAACCATACCAACACTCAATGAGGTATTTGCGTACTTCACCAGCCAGGCGCCAGCCGATGCATTTATGTCCATAGACACCAAGGTCGAGGATGCAACCCTGTACGCCGGCCTTGTCGCCCTGCTCGATCAGTACGCACTGTTCGACAGGGTGTATATTGAAGTTTCATCGACCACAGTAGCAGACGAAATCCGTGCCATCGATTCACGCGTGCTGCTTGCCGTCTGGAGGGTTGACGGGCAGGCAATCGAGGCCGCCAGTGACTATCCAGACTTTGAACGTATTCATGCCCCCGCGGGGCAACTCACACTGTTTGAAACCGTCAGGGCTGCGGACAAGACCTTTGCCCTGACGGTAAATTCTGCAGACACCTGGAACCAGGTCCGCGGCGTACCAATAGGCGGCATAATTACCGACTACCCCGGACTCATGACCACAGTGCTCAACAACAGACCTGCCACTGCATCGATAACGACCGACGTAAGCAGCGGTATTGCACCACTTACCATCAACTTTGACGCGTCTTCCACGGTTGATACAGATGGCAGTATTACATCATGGCAATGGGACTTTGGTGACGGCAACGGGGAAAACGGCGAAACGGTTACCCACACTTACGTCAATGCCGGTACTTACACTGCCACATTGACTGTCACGGATAATATCGGTGCGGCAACCTGGACCCGGTTCAGTATCGCTGTCCTGTCTGCCGACCAGGATGGTGACGGGGTTCTGTACGGTGTCGACAACTGCCCCGATACGGCCAACCCGGAGCAACTGGATAGTGACAGTGACGGTGCGGGAGATGCTTGCGACAGTGATATGGATAACGACGGCCTGGATAATGACCAGGAAACCCTGATCGGAACCGACCCCTTACTGGCAGACACAGACGGTGATGGCCTGGGAGATGGCATCGATCCGATTCCCCTGCAATTCAACTTCGCGGACGGTGACCTCGCACCGCTGGGCGTGCCGGACGGTATCATCAATGCGGCAGACCGCTTGATCATGCACCGCCTGGTTCTGGGCACCTTGACGACAACAACTCTTGAACTCGGGCACGGTGACCTTTATCCAGCCGGTCGTCCGGACGGGATCATCAACATTTCAGACCTGATACTGCTGGACAGGTTGATCTTTGCCCTTCCGGCGCAATAGCAACGCGCCTATCTCTCACCGGCTAGCGGTGAGGGGTACGGGAACAGCCTGTCCATGGCTTCACTGCGCCCGTCCGGCAGCACAATCCTTGCATGAGTACGCCGCAACTGACGGGCATTTTCCAGGCCACAGGCCCTGGCTATGGCCTCAACCTCGCTATTGATCCAGTTCGCGTAGCTGGCAACAGCCCTGGACTTCTCCCTGACATCAAGACCTCTTTGCAGGTACTTGCTACGGGTTGCTATCCCGGCGGGGCAAGTCCCCTTGTGGCAGTCAAGTGTCTGGATACAACCGAGGGAAAACATAAAGCCCCGGGCGGAGACAATATAATCCGCGCCGGTACATAAAGCCCAGGCAACTTTCTCCGAGGTCACCAGTTTGCCCGATGCAATAACCACAATCCGCTCCCGCAAGCCCTGCTCA